>CACYDN010000044.1 GCA_902773185.1 uncultured Lachnospiraceae bacterium
AAGTGCCGGAAGACGCCCTTTCTATAGTAAGTCTCTTTATCTATAACCTTATAATTCATTTTGCATCATCCTCACAAATCCCGATTTGCCGCTGCCTCAGTCGGTTGCTTTCTACTTATATGTCAGCTCTACATCATAGCCGCCCTCTCATTTTAACTTTTGTACCCACAAAAGTCAGCTTCTATATTCCATAAATCAATACTTCATATCCTTAATAATACTACCCCATATCATGTACAATAAAACGTACTCAGCACAGTTTTCTAAACGTTTTTTAAATTCATAACATTCTTTCCTTCGAAATATCCCTAGCCTCTGAAATAGTATCAGCAGTTAACAAGGTATCAAGCATGGCCCATACTCGGCCACTGGGATATATATTTCCTGTCTTAACAAGCTTTGAAGGAGTAATCGCCGGCCCTAGCTTATAAATAAAATGATTCTCATCCCATTCTTCATCCGGCATTTCTACTATTTCATCATGCATATTTTTTGATACCACGTAATCTTCAATATGATGTATTGACTGCAATTGTCCTTCGTAGCGAAATGCTATGTAATTCGGTGGTTCCTTTGGCCACCCTTTACCACCAACAGGGTGATAGTACCTACCACATTTATTAACTATATCAATCCATGATATGTTACTACCTTCTGGGCTTCCGCTTCCCAGCGAAACAACATATACCCAATTAGACTCTTTTGTTTGCATAGTCATAATTCCTCTCAAATATGTCTGAAGTTCTTCTAATAACTTTTTCTGTGCGTTGTTAGAACTATCTCTGGAGTTCCCAGCCAGATCGTATATTCTTTTCCATGAAAGATGCTTTACTGGGACTCCGTTAACCTCCATAAAAGGAAGATTGCATTTTGCATATTCTTCACTACACTCAGACATCGATACAATCGCCTTTTTCTTAACCGGCGCCATTGTAAAAGTGTCTCTTATAGAATACTTTGTCAGTTGTTCCGCTCCAGGTAATATCCAGCCTCTCTTAGCTTCTATAATCAAATAAAAGGTTTTGTAATCCGTCATCTCGATATCAGTTATCCCTGTTGCAGCATCATAACTCTGATAAAGAATATCTACCGCTTCAGGATCAGCTTTCAACTCCAAAACCTCATGCACCACGTTCACCAAAAATGAAGGACACTTATTAAGGGCCCACGCTATGCTTTTTGTTATATCATTTTCCTTATCGCCGATGAGCTGAAAAACACTCAGCACCTCATCACCGTATGCCTTTAAGGTACCCAAAAGCCGTCTCCTTTCTTACAACAAAAACAGGAAGCATACTATCCGCGCACACTTTCTTGTCCGCGCACTCAGTATCCGTCCGCGGATAGTATTTGCACCCCCTAGCTCTAAATCTCACACTATATACATTTTTCTCAGCTAAAAGCACAGGTTCATATTTTCAAAATATCGCCCGAACCCCGCATAAACTCAAGGTTTCTTCGATAGCAAGCAAACCGTCTCAACATGCATCGTCTGCGGGAACATGTCCACGGGGACAGCTTTCTTCAGCTCGTAGCCGCCTTCGGTGAGGATGCGGATGTCCCGGGCCAACGTGGCCGGGTCGCAGGATACATAGACAATTTTTTCCGGTGCCATTTCCAGGATGGTTGCAAGGAGCGATGCTTCGCACCCCTTCCTCGGCGGATCCACACATACCACATCCGCCCGGTATTTTTCGGCATTTTCCGCATAGAGCCGCGGCACAACCTCTTCCGCCTTTCCGGCAAAAAACTCTGCGTTATCAATACCGTTCAGCCGCGCATTTTCTTTTGCATTTTCCACAGCCTCGGTAACGATCTCCACCCCAAAAACATGGTTTGCCTTTTCGGCAAGCGATAGCGAAATGGTTCCGGCGCCGCAGTACATATCCCATACACGCTCCGTTCCGGTAAGTCCGGCAAACTCGAGCACCTTCCCGTAAAGCTTCTCCGTCTGAACAGGATTCACCTGGAAGAAAGAAAGGGGTGAGATTAGAAATGTATTTTCACCAATCATATCGGAAATATGGTCCCTGCCGTAGAGGGTGAAACACATATTTCCCAATATACGATTTGTTTTATCCGTATTGACGTTCAGCACAACAGAGGTGAGACTTATTCTTTTTCCCTCTGCTCTCGTTGGCTATTTGCCTGTTGCAGCAGTATTGCCTGACTCCGGATTCAGCTCTCCAGCGGTGCCGGAAACCGGATTCATCTCCCCGGGATCACCGGACTCATCAAAAACGCTTCCGTTATATTCCTCCACAGCCTTCTGGAGACCACGGATCAATTCATCGACAAGTCTTTCATGCTCCTTTTTCTCCTTTGCCAGCCATGTCCCGTTCACCACAGGTACCACCATCAGTTCGCCGGTATGAAAGCCGACGCGGGTCATGATATGCCGGATCAGACCGGAATGCCGTTCTTCATCATAAATAAACCGGCCTGTGCGCTTTTGCTCCTTTGTAAGCCAGCTTCGCACCTCTTTCAGAATATACCGGTTCACCGGATGCCCCGTTGCACAATCATCCAGATCAATGATGCTGTGGGTTCTTCCGGCGTAGAAGCCGATCCGGATACCTCCATCCTTCGCAAGGCCCACCGGAAACTGCATCTTATTCCGGAAATGCCAGGGTTCGACTTCCGAAACATCCGTGGCCGCTTTCATCCGATTGTCCGGAGTAAGCCCAGATGCACCTGTACCTGCATTTTCCCGGGAATCGTTCATCCCGATGATCGGTTCCATCAAACTCTCCGGCCCTTCAATTCCTCCAATCCGGGCAAGGCAGTCCCTGACCCTTTTTTCCTTCAGCCGGAGCTGCTCCCTGTAATCAATATGCTGCAGGGTGCATCCGCCGCAGGCCCTCGCAACCGGGCAGACCGGATTCACGCGAAAAGCAGAAGGCTCCAATACTCTTTGGAGCCTTCCGAAAGCATACGTCTTTTTTTCTTTTATGATCTTAACCTCAGCCAGATCGCCCGGTGCCGTATCCTTAACAAAAATTGCCTTTGATACGTCAGGGGCCTTCATGTCCGACCGGTTATCCCCGCCGCTTTGTACGGTTTGGTTTCCGGCCGCACAGCGTCCGATTCCGTTTCCATCCTCGGACATATCCGTAATCCGGACGACGGTTATTTCATTCTTTTCTGCCATTTTTTTCTCTCACAGTCCGTTCAATAAAGGGTTTTACCTCGTTTTTATCCATATCCAGTGAAATGGCGAGTTCTCCATGCAAACTATCCTCTGCAATATGAAAATACTTCATATCAGAGGATGTGACCTTTTTTCCTTCTCTGGTTCTCTCTTCC
>CACYDN010000045.1 GCA_902773185.1 uncultured Lachnospiraceae bacterium
CCGCTGCGTATGTATTTCAGATGGGGCCGCCGGGCATCGTTGGTGCCGGTTTATTGGTGAGAGATTATGTTTTGATTGAAAGTTCATAGGGTATTGATTATAATTTTATTGAGAGTATAAGCCGACATTCCACTGAAATACGACATGTTAATTACTTGATGGAGGTGGGCTTATGACGCAAATACAAACGGAACTGGCAAATTTCATCGATTCATCCGATCAGAAAGCGCAGCTGGATGCTGTGGCGAAAAATCTGATCAAGCATCGCATCATTCTGGCGAAGATTCTGAAGGAGTGCGTTGAGGAGTTTAACAGTTTTTCGTTGAATTACATCGTGAAGAATTGTTTTGCCGGCGAGGTGAATGTTGACGAGATTTCCGTTGATCAGGATGTTTTGGATGCGGACGCCAGGATTGTTGGGTCGGACTCGGAAGATGCATCTGACAGCGAAGGGCTGATTCGTTACGATATCGTGTTTGATGCAATTGTGCCGGATACGGAGCGGGTCATCCGAACGATCATCAATATCGAAGTGCAGGTCGACATGAACCCGGGGTATGCGATCATTACCAGGGCGGTTTATTATCTGGCCAGGCTGATTTCCAGGCAGAAGGGTACTGTTTTCACCAATATGGATTACCAGAAGATTCAGAAGGTTTATTCCATTTGGATCTGTCCGGATCCGCTGAAGAAGAACATGAACTCGGTTGCGGAGTACGGCTTTGAGCAAAAACGGGTGATCGGCCATGTGAATGAACCGGCCGACAACTATGATAAGATGCGGGCTGTGATTATTTCCCTGAATGATACCGGCCTGGACCTGAATGATACCGGCCAGAACCTGAATGATTCCGGCCGGGATAGTAGAAGTGATATTATTAGACTCCTGAGCGCGCTTCTTTCCACGTCGGAAACGGTAGAGCGCAGGAAGCAGATTTTGGAAGATGAGTTTCATATTCCTATGACGAAGGAGATTGAAGAGGAGGTGCAGAGGATGTGTAATTTGGGAACAGCTGTTGAGAAGAAGGGAATAATGATTGGAGAAAAGCGAGGAGAAAAGCGAGGAGAAAAAAATGGCATTGAGCGGACCATGCTTGGTAATATCAAGAACCTTATGGAATCCATGAAATGGACCGCTAAGCAGGCGATGGATGCACTTAAGGTACCGGAGTCCGAGCAGGGAAAGTATGCGGCGAAGCTTTAGAAGGGGCTATGCCGGAGTTGTTGGATAAATAACAGCTTTATGCTCTATTCCGGGCTTAAGAATAAGAATAGGGGAGCGGAAGAACTTCATGGGAATTAAGACAGAGGATTTTTGTAAGAACATACCGCCAAAGGATATGACGGCTGGGGTTCACTGGCTGAGAATCCTTGATGATTTTGAACCGGCAATTCTGGAACAAAAATACCTGAACGAGTGTGCAAGGCGAAACCCTTTTGAAACCTGCTACAGGTTTGATACGCCCTTTAGCCCTGTGGAAGAGAGACTGAGGCATGCAGAGTTTTGTGTCAAATCGTACCGTAAGGATCTTGAGGAATGTGTACACAGAATCGAAAAGGAAGGCCTGACACCGCTGACTTATAAGCAGGCAAGAGCGGCTCTTATCAAGGCTATTGGTATAAACGGAGCAGCGGAGTATGTTAGGCGTGAATATGATAGTCTCGGCGAGGAGGGGCGTAGGAAACAGGCTGAGGAATACAGGTTATGGGAAGATAATTGGAAGATACAGCGCGAATTTCAGCAAATAGAGTATAAATATGTGGAGGAATCTGTTCATGAGAAGATTGTACGGATTCGGAAGGGACTGAAGGGGTCGAATGGTAAACCGTTAACGCAACGGGACTTTGCAAAGCTAATCGATTATCCCATTAACAAATATGTTGAGGCAGAAAAGATAGACCCATACGGATGGGAGCCTGAATCAGAGGTTGAGACGTCGCTTCTAGATAAACTTGTAATGATTGCACATGCGAATCCGTACTGGCTGTTCGATTCCGAATGTGAAGCGGATTACGCAGAATATGAACCGAATCATGAAGCTGTCAGGTGGGGAGATGCACCATGTGTTTATGTTGCGGTAGATGTTATTCTCAAATGGTTAAAAGAAGGCAAGCCGAGAGTAACAGACTGGGTGGACAGTATTGTAAATGATATTTGAGTGCGGAAAACAGATGGAGGATTTCAAGGTGCATAAAAAGATATCCGAAATGACAGCGGCTGACAAGGCAGAATTTCTGGAACTGACAAAGCAGGCTATGATCAGAGAACAAGGAATCCCCTGGAATCTTATTGAGTCTAAAATCCTTGAAGATATTGAGAATACGTTTGATGATGAGAAGTTTGTTAAAATGAATCCGGACTTTCGAATCGATGCGGCATATGCTAGAAAAGAGTTTGGCGATAAGAAGCCGGAGCTTGTAGATTATCTTCTGTGGTCGTTAAAGTTTGTAACGCATTCTGAGTATGTAGATTGGTAAGCGTAAGCG
>CACYDN010000046.1 GCA_902773185.1 uncultured Lachnospiraceae bacterium
CGTACCCATCTGGCTCGACCGGAACAATAAGGAGTTCATCCGCCATGCCAAAACCCGTTTTTCGGCAGATAACTATATCGAATCCATCGATTTTGACTATCTGGAATTCCACGTGATTGAAGAAGATCACTAGTACACTGTTTCTGAATCAGCTGTGTGCCGGAGTAGCGATTTCAAAATACCCGGACAAACTTGTTTCAAGGAGATACTATGCTCAGCTTTGACAATGTAACACTTTCCTATAAGAAAAGAACCATCCTGCAGGGTGCTTCCTTTACGGCAGCTCCGGGAACCATGACCGCCTTCCTCGGTGTGAACGGCAGCGGAAAATCCACTCTGCTCAAGGCGGCAGCCGGAATCCTCATGCCCGCCGCAGGCGAAATATCCTTCGATGGGATATCCAGCCGGGAGGCCAAAACCTACCGTGCGAACTTCGGTTTTGTCACGCAGGAAGATGCACTGATGCCCGAGCTTTCTCCTCTTGATAATCTCCGACTCTGGACACCCCTGAAAAAAAAGGAAATTCTGGCGGCTCTGGGAGAACCGCCTCTCGCTATGCTTGGCGTATCCGCCCTTCTGGATGTCCCCATCCGGCATATGTCCGGCGGTATGAAAAAGCGTCTCAGCCTGGCCTCCGTTCTGATCAACCGTCCGCGGGTCCTTCTTCTGGATGAACCTTTTGCCGCACTGGATATGCTGGCCCGCGAGGATATTCTCTATTATCTGTCTGCCTTCCGTGCGGAGGGCGGTATTATTCTGATTGCCTCCCACGAAAAGGAGACCTTTTGGCAATCAAATGCCGTATATCTTCTGAAGGATAATTCTCTGCAACCTGTGGCACCAAACACCAATCCTTCCGAACTTCTGAGGGCCACGCTATGAAAAACCGACGGTTCCTGTTTCTTTTCAAAGCCGATCTCCTGCGGGGGAGAAAACTCATTCTCCCTCTCTTGATCTACACGCTGCTGTTTCTTGGCGCAGCGTTTTTCATCACGCGCTTCGGCAGCCGGATTTTGTTCGAACATCAGCAGTTCAGCGATATTCACATTGCCTTTTATCTTCCCGAAGGAACTGCATACGGTTCTCTGGAGGAAACTGTCGTAGAGAACCTCTCGAACCTTCGGGAGGGCATTTATATGGACGCAGTCATGAGCCGCGAGGAGGGCCTTCTGCTTCTGGAAAATGATGAAGCCACCGTTTTTCTCGCTTTTCCCGACACGTTTCTGGCCGGGCTCTCCAGGGGCGATAACCCGCCGGTGGAGATCATCCTGAAGAAAAACAATACTGTGGAGGAGCATATCGTCACCGATCTCATCCTCTCCTATGCCGACTTTCTCGGAACGGCGGAATCCGCCGCCTATGCCGGCTATGATATTGCCGGGCTTGCCAGCCGAAGCGAAGAAGAAAGGCTGGAATTTGAGCATGATGTGAACATGACCAATATGAGCTTTGTTCTTTCGCGCAGTGCCTTTTTCCGGGAGGTTCCCTTCGATACGCTGACCAGACATACTTTGGAGGAGAAGCTCACCGCTTCCTTCCTGGTCATGATCCTGATGCTGACCATCTTCCTCTTTGCCTGGTTCACCCGCGGAACATCTCCGTCCTACTGCCTCCGCCGGAACATGCAGGGAATGAACCGCGCCGGTATTTTTGCCAGTGAATACACGGTATCTGTCCTGCTTCTTTACATGGTGTTCCTTTTCATATTCCTCGGAATCCTCTGTGCCGGCCTGTCGCCTCACCTAAGGACACTCTGGGGCATCCTTCCCGTCCTTATGCTGATCGCTCTTCTGAACCAGGGACTCATCTGGCTGATCAAAAAGCCTGATATTGCCGCCATGGCGGGCCTCCTTCTTACGGTGCTCCTGCTGTATCTGGCGGGCGGGATCATCCCCATGGAATTCCTGCCGGATTTCCTGCAGGACAGTTCCAAATGGAACCCGTTTACGTACATCATTCAATATATGACTGCGCTTTTATTTTAAATTATCGTATCGAATATGACTATCTTAATCACGTAACTGAAATGAAACTGAAATTCTACAAACGAATCAGATAATGAATTATAGGCCGGTAACCGAGAAACCGGGAGAAATCAATAAAACAAGAAAAAGATAAGGAAACAGTTATGTCCTACTTACGCCGATTCTGCATAATGCTCAAAAGACCGCTTCGCCAGCCGGTCTTCCTTATGATGCTCGGTTTTCTGCTTTTCATGACATATCTTGCCTCCCGCGTGCCGGACGAACGGCGCAGCACGCATATCCCCATTGCCATCCTGAACTATGATACTTCCGAGGATGGAAAAGCACTTACCGAAGCTCTGCTGAACGAGCAGTCTCTCTTCTCCTTCTACATCGTAGCGGACGAGGATACGATGTACAAAGACCTCACATCCGGAAAAGCCAACACAGGCTACATCATCCCGGAAGGATTTATGGCAAGTGCCGCACACTTCAAAATGGATAATCAGACCGAACAGATCCTGACAGAGGGTTCTCTTCTCCCCACGGTTTCCATGGATGTGGTCTTCTCCGTCATGTTCCGGATTGAGGCCTATCCGATCCTTCTGGATGCTATGGAAAAAGCCGACCTTGACCCCGCCGCCTTTGCCGAAAAGGCGCGGGAACTCTACGATTACTATGCCACAAGCGGCGAGATATTCCGCGTGGCCGATATGAAAGGCGCTGTATATTCCAACGATATCAATCATACCCGGAGTGATATTCCTGTCCGGAAACTCTGTGCCTTTTTCCTTCTGGCCGCCGGCCTCCTGGGGCTCATCTCCTACCTCTCCGATAAGGAAAACCAGCTCTATCTCCGTTTTACGCGCGGCGAGCATGCCGTGATGAAACTCATGCATATCGAAAGCAGCCTGCTCATCCCGGCTGCCGTCTCCTATCCGGCCATTCTCCTGACAGAACACGGAAATGCGCTGTCTCTTTTGCTGCGCCTTGTTCTTTACATTCTGGTCGTCACCGCCTTTGTGTGGGTACTGAGTCTTCTATTCAAAAAGAGCAGGACACTTACACGCGTCCTGCCCCTGTATCTGCTCCTGACCCTTCTTCTGGGCGGCATCTTCTACGACCTCGGCCCCTACAACCCCGTCCTGAAGGCGGTGTCCGGGCTGTTCCTGCCGTACTATTTCTAAACACAATTCACTCACTCATTTTCTAATGTTGTCCTGACATCAAACGCCGGGCAAGTCTTTCCTTTTCATATCGATTTTTTGAATAGTCTCAACTGTTGTACATATCCAAGTCTACAAGCCCCTCGCTCTTCGCCACGATCAGCGTCACCGCCATATCTCCGGTGGTGTTGGACATGGTTCGAAGCATATCGAGGAGCGCATCCACACCCATGACAATACCCAAAGCCTCGATCGGCACGCCGATCTGTGTCAGGAGAACGCCCAGACAAACAAAGGATGCCCCCGGCACACCGGGTGTTCCGATCGAAAGCATCAAAATCGTAAACAAAACCGAAAACAGCATGGATGTCGGGACCGAAATGCCGTACATCCGCGCCAGAAACATGGAGGCAATGGCCAGATGCGCACTGGTTCCATCCATGTTGATCGTTGCACCGAGCGGGATGGAAAAACTGCATACCTTATTGGAAATGCCCAGCTTATTCTCGCAGATGGACAGATTCGTTGGCATCGCCGCGCTCGACGATGCGAGCGAAAAGGATGTCAGCATACCCGGCCAGTCCTTCTTCACGAACTTCAATGGGTTCAGTCTGCCGATGACAAAAATCAGCAGACAGTAAAACGTGATCAGCCCGGCAACAGCCAGAAGCTCCGTTGCCGTCATGCCAAGCATGGCCACGAGGGAGCCTGTTCCCGTCTCCACTACCATCAGGAACACTGCCGAAAAAATGGCCAGCGGAATGAGCCGCGATATGATCGACGTGATTGTTAGGAATAGAGAATTGCATGCTTCAAAAAAATCCGTCAGGATTTTCGAATAATCCCCGATCATTCCGACCGCAATTCCGGCGATCACAGCAAGGAAAATGATCTGCAGCGTATTTGACTCCAGAAACGGTTTTATAAAGTTGGAAGGGACAATATCAATGAGCATGTCCCGCGGCGAGGTACTTACGTTTGAAAGCGCAACCTCCTCTGTGGCCTCCGTCCCGGAGAGCGCCATACCGAATTTTCCCGGCTTCACCAGGAAAAAGGCGGAAAAACCGATTGTTACGGCTACAATGGTCGTAAAGAAATACATGGTCATTACTTTGGCGCCGATCCGCCCCAGCTCGGAAAGGTCCTTAAACTGGGAGATACAGGTCACAATGGAGAAAAAGACCACCGGCCCGACAACAATCTTCAGCGCATTGATAAACATCGTCTTGATCGGTGAAAAAATGTTATTACAGAGAGATTCGTTAATCTCATCCGGAAATGCCATTCTGGCGCCAAAACCGGCGAGAAGTGCCAGCAGAAGTGCACCGACCGTATAATACAGAAATTTCTTTCCGGTCTCACC
>CACYDN010000047.1 GCA_902773185.1 uncultured Lachnospiraceae bacterium
AAAAAATCCGGAAAACTGTTGCGCTTTTGTAGCAGGCTGGACGTTATAATCGTTTCATCAAGTGGAAAAAAAAGAGGTTTTCCCACAAAAAAACGGAGGATTCTAAAAATGAAAGAAGTAGAAAATGCACAGGAAATTCAGAATAACCAGAATGATCAGAGTGAAAACGTACCTCAGGAGAATCAGAATGAGAACGTCATTCAGGAGAATCAGAATAATCTGAATGAGAATATTCTTGAGGAGGATCTGAACATCGGGAATGAGAATGTTCTTGAGGAAGATCCGAATAATGCCGCGCCGAACGAAGCGGAAGTGCAGGCTAAGCACCGCAGGGAACGTGAAAAGGCTAATAAGATCAGAAGCACATATAAAGCGCAGGCAACATTAGAAGATAAAATTGCTTTTATACTCAAGCTTTATACGTATGTCGATGCAAGCAATAAGCTTAAAAAATGGAAAGACGAAGGACTGGATTATTTGAATGATCTTGATATGACTCCGCAATGGGTCAAGGATGGAATGACAGACGAGGAGAAAGCTTTTTTCACAAATCAGTCTCAGGAAGACAGGAATCTTCTGAATCAGCAGGGTCTTGAAGTGGGAGCTTCGGAAGAAGTCGAAGAGGTTCAGACAGAGCTTTTAAATAATCTTTTGGTTGAGATCAGCGGAGATGGTTCCAGAAAGGCAATCAATAAAGGGTATGCTGCCATCCAGCTCCAGCTTCAAAAATTGTATGTTATGCTGGGGGATGAATACCGTAAAATGCTCAATGAACTTCCAGAAGAAACACAGAACAGGGAAACAAAAGCTATGTTCGTTGGTTCAGCGGTGAATGCTGAGGCGGCCGGTGTCAGCCAGAATATCGGAACTATCCAGAGCATGGGCGGACTGAATCTTGCTTTATTCCTGAATCCGAATGAAGAAAACCTGCAGACTGTAATTTGGAATAAGTCATTTGCCAGAGTAAAATATCAAAAAAGAACGACGACCATGCAAGACATTACAAAGGCGATGGAGCTTGATGCGGAGGAAACCGCGCTGTTTCTTGCGGACATGGGATGTCAGCCTGCCGATAAAGCGTATGATATATATAAGGCTAAACTTCAAGCGGAGAATCAGGAGGCTGTAGATAAATCAAATAAAAATATTTCGGATTGGACAAATGAAATCACTCGTCTGACCAATGAAATCGAAGCACTGAAAAAAAGTGAAAATGAAGATGATAAGAAAGCTGTAGAGGAAAAAAATAACAGGATTAAAAGCCTGAACAATAATATTACACAGGAACAGTTTCTTTTGGCAAGAGCACAGGAGGAGCTGAATAAAACCATCACGGATTCCGAAGTAAAAGAATATATCAAGAAAGAGTATTGTCTTTATCTGGGAAATCTCTGTATGAAGGAGAATATACGTGGATATGATGAGTACCTCGGAGAGTTCTGTTCGGAAAATATGACAGTAGGGCATTTTATGAAGATTATTAAAATGCCGCAATACGAGAAACTGAAGTTCTTCTCTCAAGAAAGAGGCTTTGGTGGCAATGAGACCGACAAGATTCTGACTGTATTCCGGAATAAGATGAAGGAAAAAGAACCGGATAAGGAATTTTCGACTGAAGAGGTGAAAGAAGCAGTCAGAGCATTTGCAACGCGAACGCTGAAGCTGAAGGCTTTCCGGGATGTTCTGGAAGCGCCCGGTACAACTCTCAAGAATATGACAGTTGAGCAGTTTTTTAAGGCAATCCTGATCGATGGAAATCAGTTTGCAATCAACAAGTTTTTGAAAAAGTTCAGTTGTCAGAAAGAGGAACACGTATTTGATGTATTTCAGAGATATATTCCGAATCATCCGGGAAGAGAAGTTAAGGAAGTTCTTGATATCTTCAAGCCGGTCGGAATTCCGGATGAGGATTATGCAGTGCTGAAGTACATGGAGAATTTTGTGTTCGACAGCATTGAATTTGCACCTGCGGAGCAAACGAGCAAAGCGATTGAGATGGATCAGAAATTCAGTTCTTCTCTGTTGGCAGGTGAGAAGATCAGTTTTGAAAAAGGTAAGGTGATCCACACAGATGGACCGGCTTATGCGGTACCGCAAGAACCGGACACTGAAAATGACCCTCAAAAACGGGAATACTATAAGTGGGCCAAAACCCAAGGCCTTATACTTACCAGTAAGGATAAAATCAAAAACAATATTCAGCTCATGAAGGATCTTGAGGGAACGCTGATCTCCAAAGCGCCCATTTTGTTCAATAACGATCCGATGATCGCGAACTATAACGATTCCATCAATCGTGTAGCCGAAGTCAATACGACCTTCCTGCGCGGTGCCATTAAGGAACTGGAGGCAACAAAGACAGGTTACGGTTATAGGCATGAAGGTAAAAACAGCACAGAATATGAAAAAATGCTGAAATCTCTGAAGACCTTCTGGTACAAGATGGAAGCCAAGGATACGGAAGATATGGTGGAGGCCAGAAATGATCTGAAGAAGAGACTGCTTAAGTATCTGGATGGGAAGGAGGCAGTCAGAAAGAGAGATTTCGGAAATGTGCGGTTCAAAATTGCCATGACCGTTCTCTGCCAGCTTTCCACACCGGCCGAGTTTGAAGCAAAAGTCAATCAGGTAAACCATGACGGAAAAAGAGCCGGGAATACACGGGTTTCTGTCAAAGGCTACAGGGTTGAATATGATAGAATTAAAGGGCGTGAGATCCTTGACGAAGAAAAACGTCAGGAGGCGGCTGAGGCGGACAGACTCACCATGCCGCAAACCGAGAGAGCAAAGATTGCCAGGGTTGAGGCTGTTTTCGGTAGAAATCCGCAATATAAGGCCGGGTTTGCTGAAGCGTTTGGCACGGAAGAGGAGTTTAAGCAGACCTTTACCAGACTGGATGAAGAGAATAATCTGATGCCGATCGGAAAGAATGAAGTAGACCGAAAACTTTCGGAATGGGATTTTACTGCGATTGCCTTTGCCGGAACGTTGACAGTGGAATCCGCTTCTCTGGATACACGATTCATGCCGGAGATCGAGCCGGGAAAAGAAAATGACCCTAAGGCTCGGCATAGGTATAATAATCTGGGAGAACAGAAGGTGCTTCTGTTCGGCTTTGATTATACACGGGCGCTGATGGAGAATCCGGTTCCGGTTGGTTCGGGAGCGGTTAAACATGTAATTCAGAACGGACGGAGGGCTGCCCTCGACGCCATGCAGGAATATGCGCTTGGCAATAAGGAGACGCTTGCGCATATCATTGCCAGCGGTGTGAACCGGATCTGTGCAGCATGCCGTACGGCAGATTACATCACAGAGGATTTCTTCCTTTACGGAGAAATGGGAAAGCGTCTTACCGGTATGCTGGAACGTGACCAGGAGCTTATGAAGCTTGCACTGAACAATGGTATGATGAAGGCAGATGTGACCTACGTGAGCAGCATTGCCGCAGCGGCTGAGCTTTTCCAGAAGGCGAAGGATGCGGAAAAAGCACTTGGCGATCAACAGACGAATGCCCATCTGACAGAAAATCAGAAGCTTGAACTGACAACTGATATTCTGACCTTTAAGGTGGTTCAGGAAAATCTGCATTCCAAGTATGATAAAATCGCGAAGGATGGTGCTGTTGAGACAAAGATGAAGAGATGGCGCGAGGAGACGGATGCAAAGATTCAGGCAATCGATGCAAATGGATCGCTGAGTCAGGAACAAAAAGAAGCAAAATATAAAAATGTTATGTCGGCACACCGGATCGAGGCGCTTGAACTTACCAATCTGTATCGCGGATACAGAGGAAAAAAGACTCTGTTTGACAGCATTGCAAATCCGGAAGAGAAGGATTCGCTTCGGAAGGCCGTAAAGGAAATGGTCACCACCGCACAGCTTGAAAAGCGTATGCCGGATACCATCCTGCAAGAGACAAAGAGCAAGTCTTATATCGGTAAGCTGGCTACCCTGCAGAAGAATATTGAATCGCAGGGCGAAACCGAAAAGGCAACTGAGCGGGACGAACAGAGAAAGCTGCAGGCAAGACGTGCTGAGCGCCAGAGACAGCGCCAGAGACAGCAGCAGCAACAGCAGCAGCGTGCAAACAACAGGCATTAATTGTATGCATGTTTGAATCAATGCACTTTATATTGTAAAAAGCAAAGAGCATTTGGGAAAAATCCCGGATGCTCTTTGTTGCGCTTTTGTTATGCTTTCATTGATATAATCATCACCAACATAGGCAAAGTAGGCTTTTTTACATACCCATGGGAGGATAATTATGAAGGAAGTAGAAAACAAAAACGAAGAGCTGATCAATGAACAGAACAATATTCAGGAAGATGAGTTAGGTCTGGATCATTTTTTTGATGTAGAAGCCGGAGCAAACGTCCCGGGAATCAATCCGAATGAAAATATTAATCCGGAACAGATTCAGAACGAGAATAATATTAACAATCCGAATCAAAATAATTATTTCGATACTATTCTTGACGGGGATTATTTGTCTGAAAAGCTTATTCCGGCGGAAGAGAAGGTCGTTGATGAGGATCAAAAAAATGAAATAAAGAAACGGAATACAGAGAAAGCTGACAAAATTCGAAATACTTATAGGGCACAGGCCACATTAGTTGATAAGTTCTATTATGTGCTCAACCTGATCATGCAACAGGAATTAAAGAATAGATACGAGAGAATAAATGCACAGGGGCCTGAATATTTAAGAAGTGAAATTAATACACATGGGGATGAAAAGCAGTATTTTGAGGATTTATTTAAACGTGATAAAGAGCTCTTTATTCAAAATAATCCTCAGCTGGGAAATCCTGCCGAAGAAGAAGATGCCGTTGATGAGGTTCGAATAAAGCTTTTAAAGGATGCAATCGGAGATGGCTCCAGAAAAGCTATTAATGAAGGCTATGCGGCATGGGGAATCGTATTGGCGCATACAAAAGCGACAGTTTTGGCTAAGGCTTATCAGGATGCGCTCAAAAAAATACCTGAAGGTACACCAAACAGAGAGATGAAAGCAATGTATGTTGCCGGAAGTGGAGATGTTAAGTCTAGTTTGGCGATGTATGTGCTTGGTTATCTGATCGGAATGGGTGGATATCTTAATGTTTTGT
Source organism: uncultured Lachnospiraceae bacterium (assembly GCA_902773185.1). Taxonomy (GTDB): domain Bacteria; phylum Bacillota; class Clostridia; order Lachnospirales; family Lachnospiraceae; genus Eubacterium_Q. The sequence goes on from CACYDN010000047.1 coordinate 5,112, forward strand.
CACTGAATTTTGAAGATTTGAAAGAATACTCCAGCGAAAAGATGTTTTCGCGGGTAAAGTATAAAAAGAATAAGACTAAAATGTCGGACCTGACGGATGCGCTGGAATTAAATCCGGATGAAAAGGAGCTTTTTCTTGCAAATCATCACTGTCAGGCGAATGATCTCGCTTTCAATGTTTTCAAGGCTGAAATGCAGGAAAATGGAGAACAGGATCTATCAGATCAGGCAGTAGAAGATTACATTAAAACTGAGTACACCCAATTTCTGGCAAAGCTGGCCATGATCGATAATACAAAGAGTTACGTGGAGTATCTGGGTGAGTACTGTAATGAAAATATGACAGTCAAGCATTATCTGCGTATTCTTGGTATTACGACGCAGGGAAAAGTCGATGATTTTCTGGAGGAACATCATTGTGAGCCGGATTCCAAAATCATGACTGTCATTCGTGCTGAATTACAGGCCAAGGATCCGAATAAAGAAATCACAGATAAAGATGTAAAAAAACAGATTATTTCACTTGCCCAAAGACACTTTAAGCTGAAGGTATTTCATGAATTAGAATCTGACGGTCTGAAAAATATGACTGTTGAGCAGTATTTAATGGCTTTGGAGATTAACGAAAATGCTTTGCAGACAGCGGATTTTTTGAATAAATTCCAATGTCAGAAAGATGATAAAATTTTTGATGTTTTCAAAGTGAAATATCCGAACCTTAACGATGAGGAAATCAGAAATAAGCTTCAGGACTATGTGTGTGAAAAGGTTGAACTCGCGAAAGCAGAAGTATCAAGCAGAATGAGTAAGATTTCCGAACAATTCAGAAGTACACTTCTGGAGGGTGAAAAATTAGCTTTTGACAAAGCTGATATCATGTACGGAAATACCGGTGCTTATAATCCGAAATCTAAGCTATCGGATTGTAAAACGGAGGAAGAGAAGGAACACTTTAACTGGTGTAATAAACAGGGACAAAAACTGATATATGATGGACAATTGGAAAACCATTTCAAATTGGAACCGGATATGGATTCGATTGTCTATTCCCAGGCCCCGATGCTTTTTAATAACGATATACATGTTGAAGCATATAATGCTATGCATCACAAGGTGGCAACTGTCAATACATCCTTCCTGCGCGGTGCGGTTACTTTACTTGAGTCAACAGGAACCGGTCATGGCATGTTCCATGAAAAGAGCAACAGCAAGGCCTATGAGCAGATGCTGAAGGCTCTGAAAGTATTTGAATATAAGATGGCTGCAGGAGAAGAGGATGGCCTTGCTGAGGCAAAAGCCGATCTGAAGGCTAAATGTGAGACCTATGTGAAGGGAAAAGAAGCTGTACGTGAGCGTGATTTTGGTAAAACCAGATTTGATGTAGCTATGACAGTACTGCGCCAGATATCTACGCCGGAGGAATTCAAGGCAAGAATCAGACGGGTGAACGCAGATGGTCATCGTACAAGGAGGACCAGAGTTTCCACTGTTTACTATGACAATATGTTTAATACGATTGCCCAGCAGGAACTTGTGCGTGAAACGGCACGGCAGGAGGCTACCTACGCCAACAATACAAGTATTCCCGATCGTTATAAAGACAGGCTGAAAAGAGTGGAAGGCCTGTTTGGCCGCAAACCTGTATATGACCCGAAGTTTGAACGTGTATTCGGAACAAAAGAAGAGTTTGAAAGCACTTTCACTGTGCAGGATGAGAAAAATGATCTGATTCCTATCGGTAAATGTGATATTCCGACAAACAGACTATCCGAACAGGATTTTGTTGCTATTGGTTTTGCCGGAATGTTTACAGCAGAATCATCTGAACTGGATCCGCGGGCAAGTGTTGATCCGGATGCAACCGGTGCCAGAAAAAAAAAAAAAAAAAAGGTTGTTGATTATAAGGCCCTGGTTTATGGCCCGGAATATGTTGAGAGCCTGACGGCATCTTCGGTTCCGAGTA
>CACYDN010000048.1 GCA_902773185.1 uncultured Lachnospiraceae bacterium
ATAATTATTCTGATGAAGCATTTTCCGGGCATCCTCTTCGGTAACACCCTTGCCCTTCCGAAGCTCCATAAACTGCGCTACCATTTCTTCAAGGGCATCGAAATTATCCGGGTCAACGATATTCGCCCCGCGGATGTTAAAGCCGCTCTCCTCTGCCTTCTCATATATTTTTTCCGGCTTACCGATCAGGATCGGTTTCAGGAAGCTGCTGGCCAGAAGCCGTGAAGATGCCTCCAGGATTCTCGCATCCGTTCCCTCTGTAAATATGATTGTTTTGGGATTCTTTTTTAATTTTTCGATCAGTTCACTAAATCCATACATATCTGTCCTTCTCCTGACTTTAGATTGAGGCGAAAACCCCGCCCGGATATACCCCGTTTCCGGCGCGTGCCTCATGTTTCAGTATAGTACATTTCAGCGAAAAAATACAGTAAAAATTTTCTTTCCCCGGACTTCCGTGTACAGATGTTTTCTGCCATCTTTCACCCTGCATTTCAGCCTTCCGCAGTCCGGATCTTATCCCGGATTTCTCCGTACAGATATGTTTTCTTTTCCGGGTCAATTTCCGCTCTGTTCATTTCGCGGAGAAGGAGGATACGAAACAGGTCCATGATGTCGGGGTCTCTTCTTTCATCGTTCATCCTGTGCCTCCTCTCAAATTCTGTTAACGGTTGGTATTGTATAAGGCAGGTTGGTGCCTACAGCCTCCTTCGGGACACTGCTTGCGCACGAACACGGGTCCCCCTAGCGGCCGCTAAACTCTCACATCGTGTCCATAGAGCAGAAAAAACATCTGCTCGATGGACACTCGTGAATCGTTAAGCGCCGAGACCCGTGACGGTCCCTCATGAGGCTTTAGGCACCCGCCTGCCATCTACACTATGAAAGAACAATGAATTGTTTTTAGGGAAGCTCCGATACCTTGTGGTAATCCAGCTGCAATTCAGGTGCAAGAGATTCCTCCATCGCTTTGATTTCCGTATCATCCGGATTCGAAGAATCTACTCTTTCCCTTCTGATCTCAATCAGGTCCGACATATCTGCATTCATTTCATACTCGTAAAGTGTTCTGGATCCCGACCAAACCTCATTAAGCACTATATGCTTGTCCTCTCGTATGGAATAGAAAAAAGATCCAGGATTTCCGGTGGCATAGGTCGCAGTCAATTTACCATTTCTAAAAACAATCAGTGCAACACAACGCAGTACCAGTTCATCGATTCCATCCCCGTTAAGATCAACATAGGCATATTGATATACATCAGAAGAATACTGCTGATTCGGGTTTAAATAAATTCCCCATTTATCTGCGACTTTATCCCATTCCCCCCAGAATGATTCATAGTCCGTGGCCGGATTTGTGGCCGCCGCCGCAAGATCCTTTAGAAATGCATCGCCCAGAGCATGTACCTCTTCATTGCCAAACTCTCCGTTCCCGGCAGTAAGCGTTGCCAGGTATTCCTGCGCATTATCAATTGTGTATGCATGCGGAGATGTCATATTCCAGCCAAAGATTTCTTCTCCCAACGTTACCGAAGACGGATCGATGCCATCCGTTTGATTCAGATTGGAGCCATCCCAAAGAATACCTTTCAGCCCGTCTTTTTCTACCGTATCATCTCTTACATCAAACTCCGCATATACCCCATCTTTTTTTCCGGACAAGTATATATTATGTACAATTCTCGCCCCAGCGACAGGCATATGAAGTCCCACATATTTCTGAACAGCCTTGCCGTTCTCCATGGTGTATATAAACAGTCCCGCCTCATCCCATTGTTCTTTATCTCTAGCCCAGAAGAAGAGTTCAGGCGTATCGTCTCCGAAGGCATCAACAATCGCAACCGGATACGTGAGCGGGGAATAAGTCCCATCTGCGTAGTTATCCAAAAACGTCCCATAGTATGTCTGGAATCCGCTGATGGCTTCCTGATGCTCATTCAGCACACGGGCGTATTCAGCGATGTAGTCCGGCGCCTTTGCCTCTTCGGTAGAAGCCTCTGTTGTCGCTTCGGTTTCTGCCTCTGTTGCCGCCTCGGTTACAGCTTCTGTTACCGTCTCCGTTGCATCTTCCGTCACCGAAACTTCGGTTGCTTCCGGCTCGATCACGGCCACACTATACTCAGTTGTCGTTTCCTCTTCCTTATTATCCTTCACCTTCAGGGCTACGGCAATTCCCGCTACAGCCAGTACGGTGGCGATTGCCAGACCAACCACAGCCTTCCCGGCCGCAGTTGAGAGAAATGCAACTTTTGTGCCCGTAGCCTTAGCACCTGCCGTTTTTGCACCCGCAGCCTTCGCATCGGCTGCTTTTTTGCCGGCCTTATTTGTCACGTTGCCTATAACCGGTGCATCACCTCCGGCGTTTCCGCCTGACGAGGCCCGCACCGCGGGATCTGCCTGAGCCTGCGGCACATTCCCGGCGCCGGAACCGCCCGCATATGCCTGTGTACTCATGGTATGTGCCATATTCGGATTCGCCGCCGTGTGCATAGCATTGGGCGACATGGCCATTTCTGCCGCATTCGGAGTCACTCCTGCCGCCGATACGTTTGATCCGGATACTGCATTTCCCACCACAGGCGCCGCACCGGCACCTGCAGCAATGAAGGATGCGGAAGATACCATAACCGGAGCCGCCCACATTCTTCTGGCTTCCACGCCGAGAAGAAACAGGAGAACCGCAAGACCGGAAATACCGCTGAAGTTGTAACCCTTCTTCTGAAGTTCTTCGGCCTTCGCCTTAATATTCTGTCTGCCGTAATTCAGACGAGACTTGACCGTCCCCGCCGAACAGCCAAGGGTCTCGGCAATCTCATTCACAGAGAGGCCCTCGATGTAGTACATGAGAATACAGATCCTCTGTTCGTCAGAAAGAGAATCGATCATAGACCGGATGATTTCACTCTCTTCCTGCTGGGTAAACTGAAGCTCCGGCTGATTGGGGAGGTATGTATCCTCGACATCGTAGCCAAGCTCCGAACCATCCTCCCCCTCTGCACCCATATCGGAAAACAGCATGGGCTGGGTCTTTCTCAGTTCATTCAAGGCCGTATTGGCTACAATCCGGCTGCACCAGGGCACAAAACTCTCCGGATTTCCGAGACTCGGCAGATAATTCCAGATTCTGATGTAAGCCTCCTGGGTCACATCATCCGCCGCCGTCTCGTTCTTCATATATTTCAGAGCTACGTACCGCACCCGGTAATAGGTTGCTTCATAAAGCGCGGTGAACGCAGCCTGGTCCCACTGCATGGCCCGGCGCACCAGCTCCGGATCGATCATGATTTTTTCTGTATCTGTACTCTTCCCACTCATCGTATTCCCCTCTTGTTCAATTGATTTTCTTCTGACTTTCTTTTCATTTTTCGTTCATATTGTACCATGCTTTCGCTTCGCGAAATCATGCATCTGCTTCGCAGATGTACGCTGCTTCGCTTCGCTCGCATCGTGTATCCCTCG
>CACYDN010000049.1 GCA_902773185.1 uncultured Lachnospiraceae bacterium
AAACAGGATACCACATAAATGTGTATCCTGATGACTCGCCTTCGCATATAGAACTTCCAGCCGCTACGGTACTGCGGCTATACATGGGCAAAGCCTGCAGCGGTATTTCCGCTGCAGACTATAAATCAAAAGATTTCAAGTTTTACCAAGTCTTTCCGGAGGGATCGTCGCTTCCGCCGCCTCCGCCGCCGCCCTGGCCGCTTTCTCCGCCGCCGTCATCGTTGTGTTCATTATTGTACTCATCCTGCGTCTGCTGGCGTTCCTGCTGGTTCTGCTGGCGGTCCTTCTCGAGCTGATCCTGAATATCCTTTTCCCGCTGACTCTGATCCTGATTCTGCTGCTGATCCTGGTTCTGGTCCTGATTATCCTGATTCTGATTATCATCCTGATCATCCTGGTTTTGATTATCACTCTCAGGCGGATTCTTCAGCTGTTCGATCATATCATCGATATCTTTTTTCAGTTTTTCCGCTTCTTCGCTGTGGCCGTTATCATCATCGGCATCGGCACAGCCTTCCTCACAGAGAACCGCTCTGGCAGCAAGCAGCTGGTCAATGGCACGGTCTCTGTCCTTTTCCGTTGCAATGGCATCGAATTTGATCTTCTTGATCATGGCAAGTGCCAGATTGATCCGGACAGAACACTCCTTGCCATGAGAGGGATGATACTCCAGTGCCTTCTTGTAGCTGGCGATGGCATCATCGTACTTTTCTTCCTTGTAGTACACGTTGCCGAGGTTATAGTACGGCAGGTACCCCTCCACAACATTTACCTTCTTCAGCTTTTCCTCGTTCTTTGTGGCATATACACCCTTGTCATACTTATCCAGGAAGGATGCATTCATCAGATGCCGTACTAAGAAGAAGCCCAGAATTATAGCAGTAACAACAAGCAGGGCATCGAGGAGCAGCACAAAACGGAACCGCAGCTTGGGATCCATCGGCGGCTTTGCCTTCTTTTTCTTCTTTTCTTTTTTCCTCGGTTCTTCCGAAACCGTCTTCACCTTGATCTGGCCGGGATCGGTTTTTTCCGGTTCGAATATTTCGAGTTTATCCTGATCTTCCATACTTTTTACCATTCCTTTCGCTTTGCACATGCCCGGACAGGTCGTGAATGAATAGTCTCTCCACTCCCTCTCCGCCTTTTCTCAGCAGCGAATCAATTCATACGCATCGATCCTTTGAACACACACCCGGTATGGATGATTCATAATCAGATGTGCGTCAAAGGAAAATAGATCAAAAATGCTTTCTCCGGATCAGCAGATACGCCTCCAGCAAAAGAAGCGCGCCGAGCGGAATCAGATAGTAATAATAGGTATCTTCGTAGCTGACCTTGTTATCATCGGAGATGTTGCTGGCGCTGCCGGCCTTAATGGCATCCAGAAGATAGGTCACATTGCCCTGCTTATCCATCTGGATATAATCGATCTCGAGGTCTGCGGCAAGCTTGGTCAGGTTTTCCTTATCCAGCTTGGAAATCGCATCGAGACCGGTCTCCGGATCCTTCATGGTGTAGCTGACACCGGACATGGAATAGGTCATACTCGCGCCCTCTTCCGTGCCGTAACCCAGGACCGCACCACTGTCCACATACTGGGAAAGTGCGGAAAAATCCCGGAGTGTGCTTTCGTCCGTAATCTCGCCGTCACTGATGAAGAACAGGATGGTCGTCTGATCGGGCTTGTTGTAGGAAGAAATGAGCAGGCTTTCCATATCTTCGTACGGAATGTTAAGGGAGCTGCCCTTTGCGTAATAATAATCCAGCGGTGTGATCGTGGAAAACGCATCGCGGATACAGGTTGCATCCTGCGTAAAGGGCGCAAGCACCTGGGAGCGGTTATCAAACCGGACAAGGGCAAAGTTACAGCCCGACATCTCCTCGGTGATATAAGCACAATCATCGAGCGCATGCTTCATTCTGGTGGTGTCACTCGGATAATCATCCGCATACATGCTGATGGTGGTATCCAGCACGAACAGGATATCGATATTCTTCGTCTCCACCTTGGTGTTATAATGCTTCGTCATGATGCGGAGGTTCACCACAAAAACGAGTGTCAGCATCAGCACGAGCCGCACCAGACCGAAGATCCGTTTTGAGAGTTTATTTCTGTTCCGGATCATCTCGAAGATGTACAGGGCAAGAACAATGCCCAGACATACCGAGACAAGCCAGATCGGTAAAATAGGTTTTGTCATAGCTTCATCAAAACTCCTGCAACTGCCATCAGTAGAAGGCCGGAAAAAAGACATACAAAGGGCACAAAGGGCCGATCCGTTACCTTCCGGATGGTGATATTCTCAACCTCCAGAACCTTTTGGGACTGGATAGACTTGATGATCTGCGAAGCCGGCAACTGGTCGGAGGCTTCGTACTGCTGCCCGCCGGTCTTCTCTACCGCCGCCCGTAAGTTTTCCTTATTCTTCGCATAAGCATTATCCGAGATCAGATACGAATCCCGGTAATCCTCTGTCGGGTAAATACTGAATACAGTAATGCCGTACTTTGAACAGAGATCCGTTGCTTCATCCAGCTCGAGGAGCGGTTTATTGAAAGCCGACTGTTCATTATCCGTGGAAAAGATGATAACCCGCGTTCTGTCCTCTTCGTTCAGTCTCGGAAAGCTGAACATACAGGAGGCGAGTCCCTCTCCGATCAGAGAGCTTCCCTTCCGGTAATTATTGACAAGTGTTCCCGCATCGTAGTACTCGAGTTCTTCCTCAAGCTGCTCCATCCTTGCATATGCATCCGGCGAGGACCTGTCCCCGTAATAAAGATGCATGTATTCCTTCTGCTTCTCAAAATAGACCTTCAGTTCATCCAGTTTCTGGTTGATGAAATCGTAATCGTCCGTCATCGGCACGTAAAGAACCGTTGATGTATTGAAAATGGATATACCGAATTTCTCGTCGCTCATGTTGGCGACCACATCCTTCAGGTTATCTACGAGGTCGTAGTTCAGGTCGCAGATGGAATAAGAAACATCCAGGCAGAGGAAAATATCTCTCTGCTTGGTACCGCTCACAACCTTCTCCACCTGAGACGGTCTGGAGATCAGCACCAGCGTGGAAAATGACGACACGAGAAGCCCGAGGACAGCAAGAATGCCAATGAT
>CACYDN010000050.1 GCA_902773185.1 uncultured Lachnospiraceae bacterium
AGAGGTCATTGCCTTTGCAAAAGAAAACAAAGGTTATACAGTCGGCATTGATTCACTCGGCAGTGCGGATACCATTGCACCGGCGGTTTCCAAGGGCAATGAGACACTTCTTAACTGGATCAATGATGAAATTAAGGCTCTTGGAGATGAGAAATTCTTCCATGCCGATTACGAAGCAACTCTGATCGATGTTTACGGTGCCGAATTTGAGGATACACTCGTGATCGAAGGCGGTGCAGCCCCCGGCGCTGATGAGAAAACGACAGAGGAAAAAAAGGCAGATGAGCCGGCTGAGCCCAAGGGAAAGATCACGGTAGCTGCATCGCCGACACCTCATGCGGAAATCCTTGCCCAGGCAAAGGACATTCTTGCAGCAGAGGGTTGGACCCTGGAAGTTACCGAGTTTGAAGACTATGTACAGCCGAATCTGGTTGTAGAAAGCGGAGAATTTGATGCCAATTATTTTCAGCATGTTCCTTACTTAGATAACTTTAACGAAGAAAACGGTACAAACCTTGTATCTGCAGCAGGAATCCACTATGAGCCCTTTGGAATCTATCCGGGCAAGAAGGCTTCTCTGAACGATGTAAGTGATGGAGATACGATAGCCGTACCGAACGATACCACAAACGAGGCAAGAGCGCTTCTGCTTCTGCAGGACAACGGTCTCATCAAGCTGAAGGATGGCGCGGGCCTTACCGCAACGGTTCTGGATATCACAGAAAACCCGAAGAATCTGAAGATTCAGGAGCTGGAAGCAGCACAGGTGTCCAGAGTCAGGGATGAGGTGGCCTTTGTGGTACTGAATGGTAACTATGCACTCGAAGCAGGACTTTCTGTCGGCAAGGATGCGATTGCGTATGAAACCTCGGACTCTGAAGCAGCAAGGACCTACGTCAATATCATCGCCGTAAAGAGCGGAAATGAATCCAGTGAGAAAACACAGGCACTGGTAAAAGCACTGAAATCTGCTGAGATTACGAGTTATATAGAAGAAACATATGACGGAGCGGTTATTCCGTATACCGAATAAAGAAAGGATGTGCCTCCGGTAAGCCTCCCGTGTGGTTATTTGATAAACACACCGGGACTTCCGGAGGCGCCTTACCGATAGGATAAACTGTCGGTAATAGAAGAATATAGACTATTTTGCAGTACACCGTGAATTTAGCAACTGACACAGTTCATTATGGATCGGTGTACCGGTTAAAGGGTGGGAGAAAAAATGTCACTGATTGAAATCGATAATATCAGCAAAACCTTTACGGTGAAAAAGACCAGCGTGCAGGCGCTGGATGAGGTGAGCCTCTCGATTGAAAAGGGCGAAATCTTCGGCGTGATCGGTCTTTCCGGTGCGGGTAAAAGTACACTTGTACGGTGTCTGAACCGCCTGGAGGAACCTGACAGCGGGGAGATACGGATTGACGGCGAAAAGCTGTCCGCTCTTTCCGGGAGGGCGCTCCGAAAAAAAAGACAGAAGATCGCCATGATCTTTCAGCATTTCAATCTGCTGGCGCAGAGAAATGTTCTGGATAATGTCTGTTTTCCCATGGAAATCGCAGGCATCCGAAAACGGGAAGCCAGAAAGAAGGCAGCGGAAATTCTTGAGACACTCGGCCTGCAGGAAAAAGCAAAGGCCTATCCATCCCAGCTTTCGGGCGGGCAGCAGCAGAGAGTGGCCATTGCACGTGCCATAGCTGCAAATCCGGAGATCATCCTTTGTGATGAAGCAACCAGTGCACTGGATCCGGAAACGACAGGAAGTATTTTAAAGCTTCTCCGCGAGGTAAACCGGAAGTATGGTATTACCATTGTACTGATCACGCATGAGATGCGCGTGATCACGGAAATCTGCCAGAAGGTTGCAGTCCTGCACCATGGAAGAGTGGCGGAAACGGGAGAAGTAAAGAAAGTATTTTCGCATCCCAAAACCAGGGCGGCCAGAAGACTGCTCCTGGCACAGGAAACAGAGAGACTGGAAGAGGAAATTTTGCGGGAGGAGGATGAACATGACAGCACAACAAATGATACCCATGCTGCGTGAGGGTACGTGGGATACCCTGCATATGGTTTTGGTTTCCACAGGTATCGGTTATCTGATCGGTCTTCCTCTGGGTGTGCTCCTGACGATCACCGATAAGAACGGCATCAGCCCCAACCGTTTTATATACAGAATACTGGATATCATCATGAATATTACCAGAAGTGTACCGTTTCTGATCCTGCTCATCATGATCCAGCCGCTGACAAAGCTTCTGGTGGGAAAGAGCTATGGAACGGAGGCAACCGTTGTTCCCCTCACCGTAGCTGCCACACCGATGATCGCGCGGATGGTGGAAAGCTCGCTGAAGGAAGTCGATAAAGGTGTGATCGAAGCGGCGGTGAGTCTTGGTGCAAGTAAATTCACGATCATTCGGAAGGTTCTTATTCCCGAGGCAAAAACATCGCTTCTTGTAGGAGTTACCATCGCACTCGGAACAGTACTCGGTTATTCGGCTATGTCAGGAATCGTGGGTGGCGGCGGTCTGGGAGATATTGCCATCCGCTATGGTTACTACAGATATGAAACAAAGATCATGATCATTACCGTCGTTGTACTCGTGCTCCTGATGCAGATTCTGCAGTGGATCGGGATGTTCCTGTCCCGCGTTACGGATAGAAGAAGAGCGGACTAACCGGAAAATACTGTGGAATACCGAAAATGATTTGGAACAAAGAGAAGAAAACCGGACCGGAAAGGATTGGACAGAAATGGATTTTGAAGTGATAAAAACATATATACCTCTTTTTAAAAAGGCCATGTTTCTGACCCTCCGGATCGGCTGGCTGGGTATCGGCTTTGCCATTTTGATCGGCGCCCTGTCCGCCATCTGCCTGTATCTTCGGATACCTGTTTTGCGGCAGTTTGTGATTTCATATATTGAGCTTTTCCGGAATACACCGCTTCTGATTCAGTTATTCTTTCTGTATTTTGCATTGCCGAAGGTGGGAATCCGGATGAATGCCGAATTCTGCGGCATCCTTGGCGTTAGCCTTTTGGGCGGCGCCTATATGGCGGATGTATTCCGGAGCGGCCTGGAATCCGTGAAAAAGGTGCAGAAGGAGAGTGCGCTTTCTCTTGGGATGACAAATTCCCAGATGATCCGGCTTGTCATTCTGCCGCAGGCCATATCGGTCAGCATACCCGGTATCACGGCCAATACGGTGTTTCTGCTGAAGGAAACAAGCGTGTTCTCTGCCATCAGCCTGATGGATCTCATGTTTACGGCAAAGGATCTGATCGGACTCTATTACCGGACGGAAGAATGTCTGCTTCTGCTGGTTGTTTTCTATTTGATCATTTTACTTCCGGTATCTGTTCTTGGATATTACTTGGAAAGGAGGCTGGGTCATGCACAGCTTAGGACTTGATGCACTGCTTCGGGGGACGAACCTGTCACGCCTTCTGGGCGGTCTCTGGGTTTCGCTTCGGATCAGTCTCATCGCCGTCATCCTGAGTATCCCGTTAGGGGTTCTGATCGGGGTGATCATGACGAAGAAAAATCCGGTGATCCGGGTGATCACGAGACTGTATCTCGAAACGGTCAGGATTCTCCCGCAGATGGTACTGTTATTTGTTGTATTTTTTGGCAGCACCAGAGCCTTCGGTTGGGATGTGAAGGCGGAAGCGGCAGCAATCATCGTATTCACATTCTGGGGTACGGCGGAGCTGGCTGATCTGGTAAGGGGGGCAATTGTCAGTATTCCGTAGCACCAGCGGGAAAGTGCGGAGGCACTCGGTTTTACGGGA
>CACYDN010000051.1 GCA_902773185.1 uncultured Lachnospiraceae bacterium
CGGGCTCGTCAAACAGGATAACACATAAATGTGTATCCTGATGACTCGCCTTCGCACAAAAAGCATAAGCCCGGGGCGGATGCTCCGGACTTATGCGTGACATGAAGAAAAATCTGAATTATTCTACATCCTGCAGAGCGTCGAAGTTTTCTTCGCCTGTACGGATCTTGACTACGCGGCTGACAGGATATACGAAGATCTTGCCGTCGCCAATCTTACCGGTGTAAAGGGTCTTCTTTGCTGTCTCGATCACGCTGTCTACCGGGATACCGCTGACTACTACTTCCAGCTTGATCTTCGGCAGAAGGGTCATATCCATTTCAACACCACGGTACATCTGGCCGGCACCCTTCTGGATACCGCATCCTGTTACCTGCGTTACAGTGATACCTGTTACACCGAGGTCATTCAGTGCTCTCTTCAGCTTATCATACCTGGAAAGCTTGGTAATAATAACGACCTTGTTGATACCTGTTTCGAGGCTCGTTCCCTGAAGAACCTCTGCCTTATTCACTACCGGTACTGCTGCCTTCTTCTGTGCTTCGCTTGCGGAATCATAATCGGCAACACCCAGGTTTGTATTTTCATTGGCGCTCATGACTGAGCTTGTCATATCTACAACGGAGAAGCCTGCGTATGCAGATGCAAGACCGTGTTCCATAACATCCAGACCTTCAATTTCTTCTTCCTCTGTTACACGAAGACCGAAGATAGCCTTGATGATCAGGAATACGACGATCATGCCGATGGCTGCCCATGCTGCTACTGCTGCAAAGCCTGTAAGCTGCAGTCCGAGCTGATGGAAACCGCCGCCGTAGAAAAGTCCGTCCATTGTATCGTTTCCGGGTGCGGATGTTGTTGCGAAAAGACCAACTGCGATGGTTCCCCAGATACCGTTCATCATATGAACTGCTACTGCACCTACCGGGTCATCAATGTGAAGCTTATAATCCAGAAGCCATACGCCGAAGCATACCAGAAGGCCTGCGACTGCGCCGATTACGATAGAACCAAAAGCGTCTGTTACATCACAGCCTGCCGTAATGGCTACGAGACCTGCCAGAGATGCGTTGAGACACATGGAAACATCCGGCTTACCGTATTTGATCCAGGTAAAGATCATGCAGACTACAGTTGCGACAGAAGGTGCGATCGTTGTGGTTACAAATACAGAGGCGAGCTGATCTGTGGTTGTACATGCTGCGCCGTTAAATCCATACCAGCCAAGCCAGAGGATGAATACACCCAGAGCACCGATGACAAGATTGTGACCGGGGAATGCATTGACTTTAATGACCTTACCGTTTTCATCTCTCTCAAATTTGCCGATTCGGGGACCTACCATCTTTGCACCGACGAGTGCGGCAATTCCACCTACCATGTGGATGGCACAGGAACCTGCGAAATCGTGGAAGCCTTTTTCAGCCAGCCAGCCGCCGCCCCAGATCCAGTGTGCTTCGATGGGATAGATCAGTGCTGAAATAATTGCGGAATATACACAATAGCTGAGGAACTTTGTCCGTTCTGCCATGGCACCGGATACAATGGTTGCCGTGGTGGCACAGAATACCAGGTTAAAAACAAATTTGGACCAGTCAAAGTTTTCATAAGCGGTAAAGATGTCGAAGCCGGGCTTTCCGATAAAGCCCATCGCATCCTCGCCCAAAAGCAGGCTGAAGCCGATTGCGATGAATACCACGCAGCCGATACAAAAGTCCATCAGGTTCTTCATCAATATGTTACCGGCATTCTTTGCTCTTGTGAAACCGGTCTCTACCATAGCAAAGCCGGCCTGCATCCAGAATACCAAAGCGGCACCTATCAAAAACCATACGCCGAATAATTCCTCATTAAATGTTTCCATAATCTCGTTCATACTCTCTCTCCTTCCTGTCTTTCCGTTTAGTCTTTCACTTATTTAGTAAATATCCCCGGTTGCTTTGCAGCCATCAAGGGATATGAAAGTCGATTGCTCCGTGCTGCGCACTCCCTCAATCGCTGCCCGTATTCGCAATCCGGCCTATTCGGCCTACTTGCTCATACAGGTCAGGTTCTCTCAATGTCAGTCAACCGTCCTCGCGCGCGAGTCCGTCTGATGACCTTGGAGAACACTTTCAAAGTAAAAAGACATCCCTGGGCGGTGAGCCTCCGAAGCGTCCGGCTTTTCGACCAAACAGCTTCGGAATCCACACCGTTGTGGGGTGTCTTGTAAGACCATTATTATATTATTATGAAAGTATTCTCCACGGTCAATCAAGCGGAGCAATCGACTTTCAGATCCGGTGACGACTGCAAAGCAGTCACGTCATTTTAGTATACACTGAACAACAGCTTGCCGTAGCTCGGGAACGGCCAGTACTTCTCACCGGTCAGCATTTCCGCCTCATCCACATACCGTCTCAGATCTTCCATCTTCGGCAGGATGCTGTCGCGAACCGCTTCCGATGTTTCCAATATGGTTGCGCTGTTTTTCAGATCCTTCAGAGCTTTCTCCAGAACCACAACCTTCTTCATGATGAAATCGGTGAGCTCGGAAAGTCTTTCCATAGTGGTGATCTCATATTCGCACTTCACCTTGCTGCTGACGGATGTCATAAGAGAAGTTGTTTGCGCCAGCTCGAAGAGATAGCTCTCGATGGCCGGAAGGTAATTCTTTCTGACCATATCTACCATGGTAAGACCTTCGATATTCACGGTCTTGCAGTAGTTCTCCAGCATGATCTCACACCGGGACTGAATCTCGGATTCGGTGAACACCTTATGATCCATCAGCATGCTCTTATTCTTCTCATCCAGAAGGTGCGGCATGGCATCTGCTGTCGTTCTCAGGTTGGAAAGTCCTCTTACCTCTGTGGCTTCCTTCACCCATTCATCGGTATAACCGTTTCCGTTGAAGAGGATTCTTTCATGATCCTTGATCGTATTCTTGATCAGCTCATGCAACTCAGAAGCGAAATCATCTGCTTTTTCCAGTACATCCGCATACTGCCGGAGACTCTCTGCAACTGCGGCATTCAGCATGATGTTGCAGCAGGCGATGCTGTTCGAGGAACCAAGTGAACGGAATTCGAATTTATTTCCTGTGAAAGCGAAGGGTGATGTACGGTTCCGGTCCGTGGTATCCTTCGAGAACCGCGGCAGGGTATGTACGCCAAGCTTCATCACTTCTTTTTCTTTACCCTGGTACGGGGTATCTGTCTTAATCGCCTCGAGGATAGCGGAAAGCTCATCACCAAGGAATACGGAGATGATAGCCGGCGGTGCTTCATTGGCACCCAGTCTGTGGTCGTTTCCGGCTGTCGCTACGGACAGACGAAGCAGATCCTGGTAATCATCTACCGCTTTAATAACTGCACACAGGAACAGAAGGAACTGGGCATTCTCATACGGTGTTTCCCCGGGTGAAAGAAGGTTTGCGCCCTCATCCGTTGCCATGGACCAGTTGTTATGCTTACCGGATCCGTTTACGCCTGCAAACGGTTTTTCGTGAAGGAGGCAAACAAGTCCATGCTTCCTTGCGACCTTCTGCATGATCTCCATGGTCAGCTGGTTATTATCTGTCGCCACATTGGTTGTGGAGAAGATCGGTGCCAACTCATGCTGTGCCGGGGCTACCTCATTATGCTCTGTCTTTGCCAGGATGCCCAGTTTCCAGAGCTCCTCGTTCAGATCCTCCATGAAGGCAGATACTCTGGGCTTAATCACACCGAAGTAATGATCATCCAGCTCCTGTCCCTTGGGAGGCATTGCACCGAACAGTGTACGGCCGGTATATACCAGATCGGGACGTTTCTCAAACATCTCTTTATCGATCAGGAAGTACTCCTGCTCCGGTCCCACGCTCGTTCTGACATATTTCACATTCTTGCCGAACAGCTTCAGGATACGCTTAGCCTGACGATCCAGTGCCTGCATCGATCTGAGGAGCGGGGTCTTTTTATCCAACGCGTCTCCGCTGTATGAGCAGAAGGCTGTGGGAATGCAAAGTGTATGATCTTTAATGAATGCATAGGATGTCGGATCCCATGCTGTATATCCTCTTGCTTCGAAGGTTGCCCGAAGACCACCTGACGGGAAGGAGGAAGCATCCGGCTCACCCTTGATGAGCTCTTTACCGGAGAACTCCATGATCACGCCGCCATCCGGGGAAGGACTGATGAAGCTGTCATGCTTCTCTGCTGTTACGCCTGTCAGAGGCTGGAACCAATGTGTGAAGTGTGTTGCGCCCTTTTCCACTGCCCAGTCGCGCATTTCCTTTGCGACGGCATCTGCCACTTCTTCATCCAGCTTCTCATTCTCATCTATTGTCTTTCTCAAAGACTGGTAGACCTTATCCGAAAGTCTTGCCCGCATGACTCTGTCATCAAACACCATGGATCCGAAAAGCTCCGGTACGTTCTGTTTCTTCATAACTGCCTCCTTTTTCATCTCACACCCTGATTCTGTTTTTACGTTGAAACCGGTTTCTCACGATCATCTCTTCCCTTCATTTGCGATTTAAAATAACCACGCTGTCATTTCAGGCATCTGCGATACGAATGGAACTTGATTTCGTTTTCATTTCCGATATCTGCGATAAAAACAGAAAAAGCGCCTCGGAGTTTTACTCCAAGACGCCTTTGTCTTACAAGTACGCATTGTACGCCTGAATCATGAATCTGTCAAGAGGTTTTTTGAAAAATTAAAAAAATTATAATTATGCATTTGAGACATCCGAATTCAATTATTCAACCAGATGGAACGAGTAGATCGACCAATACTTCTTTCCGTCAAACTCTTTGAGTTCCATCTTGGCTTCGTAGGTGTGGGTTCTTTCCTTCATCTCGGCCTCATTGGCAACCCAATCTTCTTGTGGTCTGACCTCATAAATTACATAATAATAAACCCCATCTGTTTTCACCGATTTTATCTCATAAACGGGCGATTCCCATCCCAACCCCATCATTATGGAGAAATATCTCCCATCCTCGATATAGCAACTATCCCGTTCAAACCCTACACTCAAACGATCATAGTCTTCTTCCGGAACATTCAAAATATTCAATGCTACCCATTTTGTCCCTTCAACCGTAGCCGAGTAATACCATGACCACCCCCGACTTTTATCGTTCAAATAACCCCTTGGGTCTATTGGATCCCCACCACCTCCGTCAAAAGAATATATGCCTTGCAAGACATCATAAACTGACGAATCAATACTTTTCCTGTTGCCCAAAAGCATCTGAAACAGATCACAAGTTCCATCCAATAGTGTTTCACAATCATATCCGTTACCATAATCGTCAAGACCACATTCAAAATTATACATAAAGGAGTACCAAGCCTCCTGCTCCGGAAGCTCTGCCACAGGAATATCATGAAGTTCTGCCACCGTTGTACTCTGCTCCGTTACAGCCTCTGTACTTGCTTCTTCGATGGTAGTCATTTCTTCCGTGGCA
>CACYDN010000052.1 GCA_902773185.1 uncultured Lachnospiraceae bacterium
AGAATATGGGCGGCCGGATAAGAATTCTTATCCGGCCGTTTTTTTGTGCGAAGGCGAGTCATCAGGATACACATTTATGTGGTATCCCGCTTTTATACCTGCCCGGGAAGATTGGACTGACTGAACTAAAATACTATATGGAAAATATTGAGAAAAAAATCAGCTAAAGGAGGATGAAAAATGTTTAGTTTATCTCTATTCAGGCAATCAGTAAAAGCAAACCGGGCTGATCATCTCCTTATTCCGCTGATCATCGGAGTTCTGGCGTTTATCATCGGCGGTACTGTATTTAAGAAAAAAGACCTGCCGCTATAAAACGTTATGGTATACCGGTTCATATAACACCTTTATTAACAGCCGGGGAGCGGAACACCTTTATCCGGTGCGGGTTGTGCGTACTGCAGATCAGGGGAATATTAACAGGAGAAGACGTAATTGCGATGAAAAGATGGCTGTGGTATAATGAAAATTCAGTATATGGATAGCCGGGGAGGTAGAGCCTTTGCGAATCAATAAATATATAAGTGAATCGGGCATCCTTTCGCGAAGAAAGGCGGATGAAGCTATCCTCGCGGAGCGGGTGAAGCTGAACGGCCGCATAGCTGTTCCCGGCGATCAGGTGGAAGAGGGGGATACTGTCTTTCTGGATGATAAGCCCCTTTCCCGTGTGACAAGGAAAATTGTTGTGGCCTATTATAAGCCGCTGGGACTTGTCTGCACATCCGCTGATGCGGATAAGGACAGCCTGTACCATTCCTTTTCCTATCCGGTAAAGCTGAATTATGTCGGCAGGCTGGACAAGGATTCCCAGGGACTCCTGGTTATGACGAATGACGGCGATCTGGCCAACCGGATACAGAAATCTCAATACGGTCATGAAAAGGAATATGTTGTCCGGGTGAATAAACCTGTTACGGAGGAGTTTCTGAGAGGAATGCGAAGCGGTGTTCCTCTGGAGGAGAGGACAACGAAAAAATGCAAGGTGATGCCCCAGGGGGAAATGTCTTTCCGGATCATCCTGACCGAGGGCCTTAACCGGCAGATTCGGAGGATGTGTGCTTACTTTGATTACCGGGTAACCTATCTGAAACGGATCCGTGTAATGAATGTAAAGATCGGCAGCATGAAGCCCGGGGACTGGAGAGAACTGTCGGAAGAGGAGGTTCGGGAGCTGCAGAGACTGGCCGGCATGAAATAGGCTGACCGGGCTTTGTTTTTTGGGAGAAATCAATTGGAAAAGCGGGGATAAAGGGGAATATGGGTGAACATACAAAGATAGAAAGAATCCGGGAGCTGGTGGATACTCTGCGGAAGGCTTCACGGGCCTACTATATGGAAAACCGGGAAATCATGTCAAATTTTGACTATGACAGGCTTTATGATGAGCTGGAGCGTCTGGAAAAGGAAACAGGCTTTATCATGAGTCAGAGTCCCACACAGCAGGTCGGCTATGAGGTAGTCAGTGAGCTGCCGAAAGAAAAACATCCGGCCCCCATGCTTTCGCTGGATAAAACAAAGGATGTGGACCAGCTCGTTTCCTGGCTGGGGGAGCAGAAGGGCCTTCTTTCCTGGAAAATGGACGGCCTGACGATCGTGCTCACTTACCGGGAGGGCAGGCTGGTGAAGGCTGTTACCCGGGGGAATGGCGAGGTGGGAGAGGTGATCACCGCCAACGCCAGAGCCTTTTGTAATCTGCCGGCTGAGATACCCTGTAAGGAGGAACTGGTCATCCGCGGGGAGGCCGTCATCAGCTACAGGGATTTTGACCTGATCAATGAACGGATTCCCGAAGAAGGAGATAAATACAGGAATCCCCGGAATCTCTGCAGCGGGTCGGTGCGGCAGCTGGACAGCCGGGTGACGGCGGAAAGAAATGTTTCATTTTTCGCCTTTTCCATGGTGGAACCCGCCAACCGGGAGTTCTATGATTCCTTTGCAAACTCCATGCAAAATGAATTCCGTTTTCTGGCGGAGCAGGGCTTTCAGGTAGTGGAATGGATGCCTGTCACAGCTGAGACACTGCGGGATGCCGTAAAAAACTTTGCTGAAAAGCTTCCCGATAATCCCTTCCCTTCAGACGGACTTGTTCTGGATCTGGAGGATATGGCCTACGGAAAATCCCTGGGGATGACGGCGAAGTTTCCCCGGGATGCCATTGCCTTTAAGTGGCAGGACGAGGAGGCGGAAACCACGCTGCGGAGTGTGGAATGGAGCGCATCCCGTACAGGCAGGATCAATCCTATAGCAGTTTTTGATCCTGTGCAGCTTGAGGGAACCGAGGTTAAGCGAGCAAGTTTACATAACATCACATATATCGAAGAGATGCAGCTGGGCACAGGTGACCATATTAAGGTCTATAAAGCCAATATGATCATTCCCCAGATTTCCGAAAACCTGACAAGGTCGGGCGGTCTTTCCATTCCGGAAACCTGCCCGGTCTGCGGCGGAGGAACCGCTGTCCGGACAGACGGCGCGGCTGCCGTTCTGTATTGTGAAAATCCGGACTGCGCGGCAAAGCATGTAAAACGGTTCACCCATTTTGTTTCCCGGAATGCCATGAATATCGAAGGCCTTTCGGAGGCAACACTGGAGAAATTTATCGATCTGGGTTATCTGACTCATTTGGATGATCTTTTCCATTTGGACCGTTACCGGGAGGAAATCGTGAACCTGGACGGTTTTGGTAAGCAGTCTTATCAGAATCTTCTGGATGCGGCGGAGAAGGCAAAGGAGGCGGATCCGGCGGCATTTCTGTACGGCCTGAGTATTCCCAATGTCGGCCTTTCCAATGCGCGGATGATCGTGCGGCATTTCGGAAGTGACATGGATAAGATCCTTACTGCCACAGGAGAGGAACTCTGCGAGATCGAGGGTGTGGGCAGCGTGATCGCGGATACCTATACCGCCTTTATGGCAGAGGAAAAAAGCCGGGAGGAAATCCGGCTTCTGCTTCAGGATATCCGTTTTCCGGAGGCACGGGAGGCGGGACCGCAGGATCTTTCCGGCCTGACCTTTGTGATCACCGGAAGCCTTACAACCTATCCGAACCGTGATGCGCTTGTGGAAGAGATCGTGAACCGGGGCGGAAAGGCTGCAGGGTCGGTCAGCAAAAATACATCATATCTCATCAATAACGATGTCAGCTCCACATCCGGAAAAAATAAAAAGGCAAGGGAACTGGGGATACCCATTATTTCCGAAGAGGAATTTAAAGCCGGGGCCTTTTTGAACGCCGGAAAAGCAGAGCAGGGCGCTTAAAAACTAATGGAATAGAGGTGGGCAAAATGCCGATTAAAATTGATAACGATCTGCCGGTTAAAAAAATACTGGAGGAAGAGAATATTTTCGTGATGGACGAAAACCGGGCGACGACCCAGGACATCCGTCCGATCGATATTCTGATCTTGAATCTGATGCCCCTGAAGGAGGATACGGAGCTGCAGCTATTGAGAAGCCTCTCCAATACACCGCTCCAGGTAAATACGACATTCATCAGAACGATGTCCTATGAATCCCGCCATACCTCCCGTGATCATCTGGAACGGTTTTATTCGGATTTCAAAACAGTGAAGGAGAGGAAGTGGGATGGACTCATCATTACCGGTGCACCGGTTGAAACGATGAAGTTCGAGGAGGTGGAATACTGGCCGGAACTCACCTCGATCATGGACTGGTCCGAGGAAAATGTGACCTCAACCTTCCATATCTGCTGGGGAGCGCAGGCAGGTCTCTATTACCGCTACGGCATCCGGAAGTACGACCTTCCGGCCAAGCTTTCCGGCATATATAAACACTATACGATCCATAAGAGCACAGAGTTGGTACGCGGCTTTGATGATACCTTCCTGGCACCGCATTCCCGGTACACAGGAATTTCCCGGGATGCCGTGATGGCCAATCGGCACCTCAAGGTTGTGGCCGACAGTGAGATCTGCGGCCCCTACATCATCATCGGGGATAACGGAAAGAATATCTTTGTGACGGGCCATCCGGAATATGACACGTTGACGCTTGATCAGGAATATAAACGTGATGTGGCAAAGGGCATTGATCCGGCCATTCCGGTGAATTATTATCCGGATGACGATCCCAGACACAGCCCGGTGAAATCCTGGCGGTGTCATGCCAATACGCTTTATTCCAACTGGCTCAATTATTACGTATATCAGAGTACGCCTTACGACTGGATCAGAAGAAGGTCGGAAGACAAGAAGGATGATTCAGAATGAGAAACAGGCTGAAAAAAACAGATGTATTCATTATTCTGATGCTGGTAGTGGTGTTTTCGGCAGCGCTTGCCACCAATACCCGTCTGATCCGGATTTCCATGAAGGAACAGACCGAGAAGGTCGGACAGACGCAGATCAGCAGTATCAAAAAGGATTTTGAAAACTATATTGTCGGGGCGGAAAACGCACTTCTTCGGGTTGCGAGCGGCGCCGAACAGCTTCAGGCGGAGCGTGACGGAAGAGAGGCACTGGAAGACTACATTGTCGAACAGAAGAAGATGCAGATCGATGCCTCCGACGGTGTTAGATTTAATGTATATATTGCCGGTCAGGGATGGCATATCATCCCTGATTTTGATGCGCCCGCGGATTACCATGCTACTGACAGAAACTGGTACGTGGGCGCAATTGACAGTCAGGGAGAAACCTACATCACAGAGCCTTATATCGACAGCATGACCGGGAAGATGTGTTATACCATGTCCGTTATGCTGGAGGATGGGGAAACCGTTGTGGCAATGGACTTTACGCTCTCCGAAATTCAGGAGTCAATTAAGAAGATGGCACTGCAGGATAGGAGCCGTGCACTTATCACGACCTCTGACGGCCTGATCGTCGGTTATACGGATATGAGCCTGGCCGGACAAAATCTGAAGGATGTGCTTCCGGAATATCAGTCGATTCTGGAGGATATTCTGGATAATGCGGGTGAGAAGTCCTTTCAGACTACGGTGAACGGCAGTAAGTCCACCATTTTCTACTCCGTTACCCGGAATAACTGGTACATGATCCTCAGCGTGGACGACAGCCAGCTTTACCGTACATCGACAAGAAGGGTGCTGTTTACAATCCTGATCAACGTCCTGATGCTGGTTGCTATTGTCATTCTGTATTCCCGGAGTGTCCGGAACAGAATCCGCGCCGAAAAGGTCCGGGAAGAGCGGGAGGTTTTCACCGAGAAGCTGCTGAACAATCTGAAGGAGCCGATTGAGAAGATTGCTGCAAGCGAAATGGAGACGGATGAGCTCGATTCCCATACGCGGGAAAAGCTGTCGGTGATCAAGGAGGTCGGGCTCCGGATCGATGAGGTGGTAAAGAACCTCAGCTCCTATTCGTCGATCGCATCCGATCTGGAGCAGGAGAAGGAGGCCAAAAAGAAGAGCGCCCGTGCCCAGTTCCGGCATATCCGCGTGTTCCGGAATATCATCGTGTCCCTGCTTATCATCCTGATGATGGTCAGCTCTTATTTCATTTATGATTCCGGCCGGGATACCATCGAGGATATGATGTACCTCAGCAGGAATTACTATAATTATAAGCTGGAGGAATGGGAGCAGGAGCACATGACCATCCTCAGCATGTTTACGGATGTCATCGCAGCCGAGCCGGAGATCATGGACGACTATGACAGGGCCGTGGCCTGGCTGGACGATATTGCAAAGAAATACAAGAGTATCTCTGTTTGTTATCTGGCCAATCCGCATAGTGAACATACGGTTATCATGAATAACGGCTGGCAGCCGGAGGATGGCTGGAAGGTGGAGGAACGGGAATGGTATCGGGAAACCGAGAAGTCCCTTGACGGATACAGTATTTCTTCTCCGTATTATGATGACCAGACCGGAAATTACTGTATTACGATATCCAAAATCGTTTACGGGAAGAAGGGCGAATTCTTAGGTATATTCGGTATCGATCTGTACATGGATAAGCTGATCGACATTTTCGGTGAAAAGTACCGGGATGATTCGGAATATGTTTTCCTGGTGGATTCCAACGGTGATATCATCAATCATCCGAATCCGGCATATCAGATGTCGGAAAGCGTCAAGATGAATGTGAAGGATACACCTTATCAAGCGGCGTATAACAGCAGCAAAGAGAGTCCGGTCACGTTTACGGATTTTGACGGCGTGAAGCGGTGCTGCATCACATCCCGGGATAAATCCACCGGCTTTACCGTGATGCTGGTTTGGGACTGGACGAATGTTTATCTTTACCAGCTTCTGTACGTGGTAATCTGTGCGGTCTTTATTCTGGTTGTAATCATTGTAATTATTTTCCTGCTGAACAAGGTTATCCGTTCGCAGACAGCCATGAACCGGAAATTGGCAGTTGCGGTGGACGAAGCGACGCGTGCAGGCAATGCCAAGTCAGAGTTTCTGGCCCAGATGAGTCATGAAATCCGGACCCCGATCAATGCGGTGATCGGTATGGATGAAATGATCCTTCGCGAGACGGAGGACCCCGGCATCCGGGAATATGCCGAGGATATCCGGAGTGCCAGCAATACGCTTTTGACACTTGTGAATGGGGTTCTGGATTTCTCCAAAATCGAAAGCGGCAAGATGGAAATCGTTCCGGCCCGGTATGATACTAAGGGAATGATCGACGAGTTTATGAATATCATTTCCGAGAGAGCCGGAAATAAAGGTTTGGAATTCCGGACGGAGATCGATCCGGCTCTTCCGACCGTGCTTTATGGGGATGATGTCCGCCTGAAACAGGTTATTACGAATCTTCTGTCCAATGCCGTGAAGTATACGGAGAAGGGTTTGGTAACGCTTATTGTCCGGGCGACGGAACAGAGCGAGGAAGAGTGCACACTTTGTGTGGAGGTGAAGGATACCGGAATCGGAATCCGGGAAGAGGATAAAGAAAAGCTGTTCCGTTCCTTCCAGCGTCTGGATGAAAAGAGAAACCGGACAATTGAGGGAACCGGCCTCGGGCTTTCAATTGTAGACGGAATCCTGCGGCTGATGGATTCGAGCCTTCAGGTTGAGAGTACCTACGGAAAGGGTTCCTGCTTCTCCTTCCAAGTGAAACAGAAGGTGATCGACCCGACACCGATTGGTGATTACCAGCGTCACAGGGAAACGAATATCACGGAGGAAAAAGGGAAACGTCTCATTATTCACGGGGCCAATATCCTTGTGGTGGATGATAATGAAATGAATCTGAAGGTTGTCCGGGGGCTTATGAAACGCCTTTCGGTAACGCCTGACCTGGCCGGAAGCGGTAGGGAAGCCATTCGAATGGTGAAAAAGAAATCATATGACATCATTTTGATGGATCATATGATGCCGGAAATGGATGGTATTGAAACCTACCGGAAGATGCTGGAATATAAGCTGATCGGCGAAGATGCTGTCGTGATCGCCCTTACGGCGAATGCCATTACGGGGGCGCGGGATAAGTATATCGCAGAGGGCTTCCGGGATTATATTTCCAAGCCCATTGATCCGGAAGTGCTGGAGGCTATGCTGGAGAAGTATCTGCCGGAAGGCTGCTGCAGCCGGGTTGAGGCGACGGAAGAGGAACAAAAGAGTGAAGAGCGAAAGGAATCCGGTGATACGGGCGTATCCGCTAAAAAGAAATCCGGGAAAACGGAGAATACCGAATCTGCTGCAAAACAGAGCCGGGAAGCCGATGCTGCGCAGGACGAAGACGGAACGCTGTTCGAACGCATGGAACGAAAAGGCGTGGATATTCAGGCGGCGAAGAAATACTGTATGGCGGATGAGTCCTTCTATCTGGAAATGCTGAAGGCTTTTCTTCAGGTTGAACCGGAAAAACGGGCAGCCATCGAAACAAGCTTTGCGGAGAAAAACTGGAAGGCTTATCAGATTGAGGTGCATTCGCTGAAAAGCTCTGCCCGGACCATTGGTCTTTCAGACCTTTCCGCACTGGCATTGGAGCAGGAAATGGCGGCAAAAGGAAATCAGGTGGAGACGATATCCGCCGGGTGCGGTCCTTTGCTCGAGGCATTCGGGGAGGCTGTTCATATGCTTCAGGAAGAACTGTCCCGATTGTCATAGAGCGGTGGAGGTCTTAAAACGGGAGTTCTATCCGCCGGCTGTCGCTCCGGTGAAATATCCTACTTTCGTCAGAACAGGAAATGTGATAAATTGATAGTAAACGAAGCCGAAAGATGCGAGATCAAATGGGGAAAAGAGCACCCCCGTGTTTTTGGGCAATGCATACGAAGGTAAAACATACGAAGACAAAACATACATACGGGGAGGTCACTATGTTAGCAAAGGATAAAATCTGGGTTGCAAATGATGAGAAGGGTAACAGAATCGAAATGCTGCCGAAAATGGCCAACCGCCACGGTCTTGTGGCAGGTGCTACAGGTACCGGAAAAACCGTTACGCTGAAGGTTCTGGCGGAGAGCTTTTCGGATATGGGTGTACCTGTTTTTATGGCCGATGTCAAGGGCGATATCGCCGGCATTTCCCAGCCGGGAAACATGACAGAGGATATGCAGGCGCGGATTGAACGCTTCGGTCTGGCGCAGGAGAACTTTACCCTGCAGGGCTATCCCGTTACCATCTATGATCTTTACGGCGAGAAGGGAATCCGCCTTCGGACGACGATTTC
>CACYDN010000053.1 GCA_902773185.1 uncultured Lachnospiraceae bacterium
AACGTCAACAAGGGATTGGTCGGTCTGATGGCTAAGGTAGGTCTTCGGGCCGTGGGTATCAACGGCAAGGATGCAGGGCTGCTCCGGTGCCGGAAAAAGAAAACCGATGGCAAGGATATCGGTTTTGTCGGCGAAGTGGTGGCGACCGATACCGCGGTGATCGAATCCCTGCTGGATCAGGATATTATCCCTGTTGTGGCTCCGATCGGTATGGGAGAGGACGATGACCATGACTACAATATCAATGCGGATGATTGTGCATGTGCCATTGCTACGGCTGTTCAGGCGGAAAAGCTTGTTTTCCTGACGGATATCGAGGGCGTGTTCACCGATCCGATGGATAAGAAGACACTGATCTCCCAGATGACGATCCAGGAAGCGCAGAGCCTGATCGATGACGGCGTTGTCGGCGGCGGGATGCTTCCCAAGCTGCAGAACTGTATTGATGCCATGAAGCAGGGCGTCAGCCGGGTGCATATTCTGGATGGACGTCTGGCACATTGCCTCCTTCTGGAATTCTTTACCGAAAAGGGTATCGGAACGGCGATTTTGAACGATTCTCTTTTTTAGGGCTTGCGATTTTCGCTGTAAATGTTAAAATAGAATACACATGTGTCTGCCTTTTCTTTGTGCGGTTCGCCTGCGACGGGAGGAGGAAAACACATGCAAACAGAAAAAAAGCAGTATGCGTGGATTCCTTTGCTGCTTTTTCTGTTTTTATTCACCGGCTGTGGAAAAGAGAAGATGCATCTTCGGTCTGTCGGTGATGATACGGAAAAAGAGGTTTCCGTTTCGGAGGAAGCCGGTTCGGATCAAGGACAGGAGACTGACGAACAAAATCCTGCCGGATATCCGGATGGGAAAACGGAAACGGATCAAGGAACGCAGGAATCAACGGAACAAACCGTGACCGTCTATGTATGCGGTGCTGTGATGGAAGAGGGAGTTTATACCCTGCCGCAGGGCTCTCGCGTTGAGGAGGCACTCGCCCGGGCCGGTGGATACCGGGATGATGCGGCAAGAGGGTATATTAACCTGGCTGAGCCTCTCATCGACGGTGAAATGCTCCGGTTTCCTACGGAGGAGGAAATCCAATCGGGTTCCTTTTCACAGGAAGGAGCATCCCCGGAGGGAAAGAAAGCGCCGGGGGACGGAAAAATCAATCTGAATACCGCGACGCGGGAGGAGCTCCTTACATTGCCCGGTATCGGAGAAAAGAAAGCAGAGGATATTCTGGTTTACCGGGAGGAAAACGGCGGGTTTTCCGATATCCGCGAGCTGATGAACATCAGCGGGATCAAGGAAGGCGTTTTTGAAAAGCTGAAGGATCTCGTGAAAATCGAAGGATACTATTAAGTGTTACTGATAAACGAGGAATGACTATGAAGAAGGTTCTTGTTGTTGATGACGAAAAAAGAATCGTAAAGGGACTGAAGTTTTCCCTTGAGCAGGATGATATGGAGGTGGATACAGCCTTCGACGGCGAGGAAGCCGTGGAAATGGCGCGGGCCGGTTCCTATGATCTGATCCTGCTGGATATTATGCTGCCCAAGATCTCCGGCCTGGATGTGTGCCAGATGGTCAGGGAGTTTTCGGATGTTCCCATTATCATGCTCACTGCCAAGGGTGATGACATGGATAAGATCCTCGGTTTGGAATACGGGGCGGACGATTACATCACGAAGCCGTTTAATATCTTGGAAGTGAAAGCAAGAATCAAAGCCATCTTCCGGCGGAATTCCCGGAACGATGAGCAGAAGACGGTTCAGTCCAATGTGATCGAGAAAAAGGGACTGAAGCTTGAGCTGGACAGTCGGCGTGTGTTTATCAACGGACATGAAGCAAGCCTTACAGCCAAGGAATATGAACTCGTTCTTCTCCTGGTATCCAATCCGAATAAGGTTTATTCCCGGGAGGAACTTTTGAAGGAAATCTGGGGCGCCGGCTATCCCGGTGATGCCCGGACGGTTGATGTACATGTCAGACGGCTTCGGGAAAAGATTGAAGCACGTCCGGCAGATCCCCAGTTTATTCATACCAAGTGGGGCGTTGGCTACTACTTCCAGGATGTATAAGAATCAGGGAGAATCAGCAATATGCATGTGCTGACAGAAAAGAATGTCATGAGGCGGAAGAATCACGGAAAGACCGCTCTGCCGGAAGGTGTGAAGAACCGGGCGGATGTGGATGCCTATACCATTGAGGGTGGCATCTGTTACAACATTCGCCGGCGAAAGACCGAGCCGGAAAGAGTGGTCTTTTATCTGTATGACAGCGAATTCTGTTTTCCTATGTCAAGCGGCGAATGGAGCTATGCGCTCCGCATCATGGAAATGCTGAATGCAGAGCTTTTTGTCCCCATGTATCCGCTGGCACCGGAGGCAGGCTGTGAGGAGGTTTTCCGTCATCTGATACCGGTTTACAAAAACAGATGCGGCAAATGTCAGGAAGAAATCATCCTCATGGGGAGCGGTGCGGGCGGACTTCTTGCGCTTTCTTTGGCCCAGCTGATCTGGGCAGAGGGTTTGCCGCGCCCGAATCAGCTCGTCCTGCTTACGCCTGTTCTGGATACGGAGTTTTTCGATGTGAAAGAACGGGAGCGGATGGAAGAGCGGCTGAAAAAGAAAAATCAGCTTGCCGCCTTTCAAACGTCCATGGATTACCTGAATCGGTACTGGGTGAAGGATATGGCCGGTAAGGTGGAATATACAAGTCCGATCTATGGAGATTTTACCGATTTCACGGAAAAGGTGACCCTGATCTCCGGAACGGAGGATATCAATAACGGCTCCGCGAGACTTCTATGTGATAAAATTCAAAATACCGGTATCCCTGTCCGTTTTTTTGAATATACCGGGAAGGACAGGGGGTTCTATTTGAACAGGAAGGATAAGACCTCGCGTCTTTTGGATAAGACACTTCAGGATGTTCTTCTGGGAACAAAGACGGAAATCATCAACCAGTATCTGGCCGAGGTGAAACGTCATGTGCAGTGGTCGAAGGAAAATCCGGAATTGTTTCAGGATGAAACGGCGCTACGGTATTCCTCGAAGCACCCCATTGATATACCCGGTTATAAAAAAGACAGTCGCTTTGTCAGCATTACTTCTGCGGCAAGAATGTATGCCTTTGACGAAGAGGTAAAGCTGTTTCTGCGGGGATATCCCAACGGAACCGTGGTCTATGCAGGCTGCCGGATGGATGCGATGTTCGAACGGGTGGATAATGGCCGCTGTTTGTGGTATAATCTCGAGAGTCCGGGTCGGATGACCATAAGGACGATGTATTTGGACCGGCGGGAGAGAGAAAAAAATCTGTACCGTGCGGTAAATGATATCCGATGGATGGATGAAATCGAATGTGAGAGGGATCAAGGAATCCTGTTTGTTTTCCGAAATGTGTTTTCCTATCTCCGGACAGAGGAGGTGGGACGCTTCTTGGAAACCCTTTACCGGAAGTTTCAGGGGTGCAACGTGCTGTTTGACTGTGTCGCCAGAAAATCCATGGGGGAAACAAGGCGAAAGAGTCATACCGAATACAGACGGACGAAATTTGCCATGCGAACGCCGGAGCTCGGGGTGAACGACTGGAATCCGGCCTATTCCCTGATCCGTGTGCGGCAGGTACTGGATCCGGTTAAGATCAAAAAGGAATGGCCGTGGCCGCTTCGCCTGCGGGTACGGATGTCTCAGAAATCCGGTGGGCGGAATGTGGTTCTGATCCGTTTGGGGTTTGAAAAATATCCGACTCTTGCGGATAAGGATCTTTGGAAGAACCGAATGCATAGATAATGGTATAACGATTCCGTATAACAAAATCGGAGCGTTATACAGGAAATAAAAGGAGAAAAGACAATTGGAAAAGAAGATCATGCTGGGAAATGAAGCAATTGCCAGAGGCGCCTGGGAAGCCGGCGTCAAGGTCTCCTCAGCCTACCCGGGAACACCGAGTACGGAGATGAGCGAGAATCTGGTAAAGTACGAGGGTGTGTACGCCGAGTGGGCGCCGAATGAGAAGGTGGCTGCGGAGGTGGCCATGGGTGCCTCCATCGCAGGCGTCAGAGCTATGTGCGCCATGAAGTGTGTCGGCCTGAATGTGGCCTCCGATCCGCTGTATACGGCGTCCTATATCGGCGCAAAGGGCGGACTGGTTTATTTGGTTGCGGACGATCCGGGGCTTTACAGCTCACAGAATGAGCAGGATACCCGCCGGATTGCCGTATCCTCCCATGTTCCGGTTCTCGAACCGTCTGACAGTGAGGAAGCGAGAGTATTTACGAAGAGAGCTTTTGAAATCTCCGAGGAATACGATACGCCGGTCATCCTTCGGACAACGACCCGTATTGCGCATTCCCAGGGTGTTGTCAATCTGGAGGAACGTGTGACTCCCGATGATAAGGAATATGTTCGTGATCCGGCTAAGAATGTCATGGTTCCCGCAAATGCGATGAAGAGACATGCTTTTGTTGTGGAAAGAGACAGAAAGCTTGCGGAAGACGGAGCAGGCGAAAAGTTTGCCGATCTGAACCGTGTAACCTATAACGATACAAAGATCGGTTTTATTACCAGCGGTATTCCTTACCAGTATGTAATGGAGGTTTGCCCCAATGCATCTGTTCTGAAGCTGGGTATGGTATGGCCGCTTCCGGAGAAGCTGATCCGTGAGTTTGCATCCAAGGTGGATGAACTCTATATCTTTGAAGAGCTGGAACCGGTGATTGAGGAACAGGTCAGAGCATGGGGCATTCCCTGTAAAGGTAAAGATGTGTTCCCGCTCTGTGGAGAATACAGTGCAAACCTTCTTCGGGAGAAGGTTCTCGGTGAAACGCTTGATCTGGAAAAGCCTGCTGAGGTTCCGGTGCGTCCGCCCATTCTCTGTCCGGGCTGCCCGCACAGAGCAACTTACAGCGTGCTGAAGAAACTCAAAATCCATGCCAGCGGTGATATCGGCTGCTATACCTTAGGTGTAGCGGCGCCGCTTTCCGTCGTGGATACCACCCTCTGCATGGGCGGCAGTATTTCCATGCTTCATGGTATGGAAAAGGGCAAGGGCAAGGAATGGACAAAGAACTGGGTAGCCGTGATCGGCGACAGTACCTTCCTGCATACCGGTGTCAATTCTTTGATGAATATGGTCTATAACCAGTCGGCCGGAACCGTGATCATCCTGGATAATTCGACCACAGGTATGACCGGTCACCAGGATCATCCGGCTACCGGAAAGATGCTGAACGGGGAAACAACGCTTGCAATCGACCTTGTGAAGCTCTGCGAAGGTATGGGTGTGAAGCATGTCAAGGTTGTGGATGCTTTTGACCTGGATCTTCTGGAACAGACGATCAAGGAAGAGGTGGCAAGGGATGAGGTGTCTGTCATTATTTCGCAGTCTCCCTGCGCCCTGCTGAAGAGCTATCAGCCGAAGGGAAAGTGTTATGTGGATGAGGAGAAATGCCGGAAATGCGGCAAGTGCCTGACACCGGGATGCCCCGCCATTAAGAAGGATAAAGAAACGGGTTATTCCGTGATCGATGAAACCATGTGTAACGGATGCGGACTCTGCCAAAAGCTCTGTCCCTTTGATGCAATCCGTCTGGAAGAGAGGAGATAAGAAAATGGCAGTAACGAATATCATGATCGTAGGTGTCGGCGGCCAGGGAACTCTTCTGACCAGCCGGATTCTGGGCGGCCTTGCGGAAACGGCCGGCTATGATGTCAAGCTTTCCGAGGTACACGGTATGGCGCAGCGCGGCGGATCCGTTGTAACATATGTTCGATATGCAACGAATGGGGAGGCCGTAACGGAACCCATCGTAGAAGAGGGCTGTGCGGATGTTCTTATTGCATTCGAGCGTCTGGAAGCACTCCGCTATGCGCATTTCCTGAAAAAAGACGGTGCGCTCATTGTAAATGACCAGCGGATCGATCCCATGCCGGTGATCACCGGTGCGGCTGAGTATCCGGATCAAATCCTGGAGAATCTTTCGAAAAAGTATAAGGTTTATTCAATCGATGCCATGAAGAAAGCGGAAGAACTGGGGAATACACGCGTATTCAATACCATTGTTCTGGGCATGGCTGCAAGACATATGAACTATTCCAAAGAGGATTGGGAAAATGTGATCCGTGCGAAGGTGCCGCCGAAGACGGTAGATATCAATCTGGCCGGTTTCGAAGCGGGATATGAGAGTGTGTGAGAAAATTGGAGAGGGGATTTAAAAAATGCCGATTACAGATCTTTTGGAAAGAAATGCCAAGCTGTATGGAGAAGAGGTTGCGCTGGTGGAGGTAAACCCCAGCCTGCCCGAAACGAGAAGAGTTACATGGAAGGAATACGAGTTGATCGAACCCAGCCCGGTATCCTTTTACCGCAGGGAAATTACCTGGAATGTCTTTAATGAGAAGGCAAACCGTTTTGCCCATCTTTTGATGGAACGGGGCATCCAAAAGGATGACAAGGTTGGTATCCTGCTTATGAACTGTCTGGAGTGGCTGCCGATTTATTTCGGTATATTAAAGACCGGTGCCATTGCCGTTCCGCTGAACTTCCGGTATGCTTCGGATGAAATCGAGTACTGCGTAAAGCTTGCGGACGTGGATATTCTTGTATTCGGTCCGGAGTTCATCGGCCGTGTCGAGAAGATTGCCGAAAAGATTTCCAAACACCGTCTGCTTTTTTATGTAGGAGAGGGTTGCCCCAGCTTTGCG
The DNA here is from genome assembly GCA_902773185.1 of uncultured Lachnospiraceae bacterium. Classification (GTDB taxonomy): domain Bacteria; phylum Bacillota; class Clostridia; order Lachnospirales; family Lachnospiraceae; genus Eubacterium_Q. The sequence goes on from CACYDN010000053.1 coordinate 6,705, forward strand.
GAGGATTATACCACGATGGTTGCCGACTGCAGCAGTGTGAATCCGGAGATTCCGATCACCGATGAGGACTACGGTGCCATTTACTTTTCATCCGGAACCACCGGTTTCCCGAAGGCAATCCTGCATAAGCATAAGGCACTTTCCCATTCGGCCAAGGTGGAGCAGTTCCATCATGGCCAGACACATGATGATGTATTTCTCTGCATCCCGCCGCTTTACCATACCGGCGCCAAGATGCATTGGTTCGGTTCTCTGATCTCCGGCAGCAAGGCGGTACTTCTGAAGGGTACAAAGCCGAAGGATATTCTGGAGACTGTGAGCCGGGAAAAATGTTCGATCGTTTGGCTTCTGGTTCCGTGGGCACAGGATATTCTGGTGGAACTGGAAAGCGGAAAACTGAACCTTAGTGATTATGAGTTGGACCAGTGGAGACTCATGCATATCGGTGCGCAGCCCGTTCCGGCGAGTCTGATCCAGCGTTGGAAGGCAACCTTCCCGAAACACCAGTACGATACCAACTACGGTCTTTCCGAGTCCATCGGTCCCGGCTGTGTGCATCTTGGCGTGGAGAACATCGATCACGTCGGTGCCATTGGTGTGGCCGGCTATGGCTGGGAAGTGAAGGTTGTGGATGAGGACGGGAACGAGATCCCGAAGAGTACACCCGAAACGGTTGGCGAGCTCTGTGTAAAGGGTCCCGGTGTCATGATCTGCTATTATAAAAACAAGAAGGCAACGCATGAGTGCCTGAAGGACGGCTGGCTCTACACGGGCGATATGGCCAAGTATGATAAGGATGGTTTCATCTGGCTCGTCGACAGAAAGAAGGATGTGATCATCAGCGGTGGCGAGAACATTTATCCGGTACAGATTGAGAGCTTCCTCATGAAGCATCCAGCCATTCAGGATGTCGCCGTGATCGGTATCGGGGATGAACGTCTCGGTGAGATTTCCGCGGCCATCATTCAGCTCAAAAATGGAAAGCTTGCGACAGAAGAGGAAATCAACGCTTACTGCGAGGAGCTGCCCCGTTACAAGAGGCCCAGAAAGATAATTTTTGCGGATGTACCGCGGAATGCTACGGGCAAGATCGAGAAGCCGAAGCTTCGTGAGACCTACGGTGCGGCCAATCTGGTCGATCGGGAGAATCGGTCATAATTCATAGGTTTTGGAAATAAAAATGGATAACAAAGATACAAGAAAAAAGCAAATGAATAACCTGGCCAGACTGTGGGTGATCTTTATCCTGTTTGCTGCAATCGTCGGTCTTTCGGCATGGTATTTCTGGCGGCGTGACAAAAAGCTTGGGAGGGGGCTGCCGATCTATGAAAGTCCTTTTCCGGTGGAAATCACGTTTATCGACGGGAATCCGGATATTGCCGTCATTTCGCAGGATACCTATATGGCGTATTTGAAGAAGGCGTATATCATGTTCGGTACCTATCCGGACTGTGAGTTCTATAAGATCAGTGATAAGGTTGCCCGGAACGATTATGACTGGGAAAATGATTTCTATGTGCCGGAAGGGGAAGCCTATTATAACTACTTCAAGGATGGAAAAAGAAGCGGCCAGATTGCTATCGATGTTTCCGAGTTTAACGGAGACATTGACTGGAAGGAAGTGAAGAAGAAGGGAATCACCCTTGCCATTGTGCGGGTCGGTTTCCGCGGCTACGGCTCCGGTACCATTGTGGCGGATGAGTGTTTTGAAAAAAATATCAAGGATGCAGCCGCTGCCGGAATCAAGGTTGGCGTGTATTTCTATTCTCAGGCCATTAACAGAGATGAGGGCATAGAAGAAGCAAAATATGTTCTGGAAAAGATCAAGAGCCTTCCGGTCAAAGGGCCGGTTGTCATCGATACCGAAAAGGTGGATGATGACGAAGAGGCCAGAGGCAATGTGATCTCAGTAGAGGAGCGAACCGATGCGGTGGTCGGTTTCCTGGAAACGGTAAAGGAAGCGGGATATCCGCCCATGGTTTACGCCAGTACGGTCTGGTTTGTCAAGTATCTTGATATCGAGCGGATCGGGGATTATCCTTTCTGGCTCGCCTGCTACGAGACACCGGATTTTCCGTACCACACCGAGGCGTGGCAGTACATGCCATCAGGATGGGTGCCCGGCATCGACCACGACACCGATTTAAACGTGTGGATGGCTACATATTAATCCTGAATATATACGGTTTCAACAAATAGTTCCCCTCGGGACACGCTCGCGCTCTCGGTCCGGACGTAGCGGATACTATGCTCGCAAAAGACGCTCGCTAAGTACCGACGGCCGGACAGGTTCCCTCGTGAAACTATTTGTTGAAACCTTACGCTTTGGAAAATAAAAACTCCTGACCCGGCATTGATATGCTAAGTCAGGGGTTTTTTGTGCGAAGGCGAGTCATCAGGATACACATTTATGTGGTATCCTGTTTGACGAGCCCGCATCATCGAGTAGGGGGATTAAA
>CACYDN010000054.1 GCA_902773185.1 uncultured Lachnospiraceae bacterium
AAGTGAGGGAGGGCCCCATGGTCCTGAGCGGAGCGAGGGATACACGATGCGAGCGGAGCGAAGCAGCGTACATCTGCGAAGCAGATGGATGATTTCGCGAAGCGGAAGCATGGTACAATAAAATTTAACGCAGAGTCTACTGACAAGAAGGCAAAACAAAGCAAGACAAGATAAAGCAAACAAATAAAGCAAGTTATCATAAATCAAGATATAGCAAAAGGAGCTTACACATGTTAAATTCTCACGATATACCGGCCTATACCATTCTGGAGACAAAAGACCTTCCGGAGGTACATGGGACCGGTTTTCTTCTTTCGCACAATAAAACCAAGGCCCGTGTTCTCGTGATTGAGAATAAGGATCCCAATAAAGTATTCTATGCAGGGTTCCGCACACCGGCCACAAACAGCCGGGGCATTCAGCATATTGTGGAGCATACAGTGCTTTGCGGTTCGAAGAAATTTCCGGCGAAGGATCCCTTCGTGGAACTGGCCAAGGGAAGTCTTAATACCTTTCTGAATGCCATGACCTATCCGGATAAGACGGTTTATCCCATTGCAAGCTGCAACGAGAAGGATTTCCGAAATCTGATGGATGTGTATCTGGATGCGGTTTTCCATCCCAATATCTATGACCGCTGGCAGATCTTCGAGCAGGAAGGATGGCACTATGAGCTGGAGAATGAGGAAAGCCCCCTTGTGATCAACGGCGTGGTCTATAATGAGATGCGCGGTGTATATTCTTCACCGGATGCCATGATCAGCAACGCGGAGCTTACGAATCTTTTCCCGGACAGTGTGTACCGTCACGATTCCGGCGGAAATCCGGCAGATATTCCGACTTTGACAAGAGAGGAATATCTCGATTATCATGCGCGGTTTTATCATCCATCCAACAGCTATATCTACCTCTATGGTGATATGAATACGGCGGAGCATCTGAACTATATTGATGAAGAGTATCTTTCCGATTATGACTATCTCTATGTGGATTCCGAAATTGCGAAGCAGGAGTCCTTTGCAAAGCCGGTGAACTATGAGGCTACTTTTGATCTGGCCGAAACGGAGAGCGAAGAAGAGGAGACCAATCTTGCGTTTCATGCGGTGATCGGTGAAACGCTCGATCCGGAGCTCGTGACTGCTTTCGATATTCTTTCCTATGTTCTGCTGGATGTTCCGGGGGCACCGCTCAAGACAGCTCTTGTGGATGCGGGAATCTGTTCCGATGCGGAAGCCAGCTATGAAACGGATCTCCGGCAGCCGGTATTCTCGGTTGTGGCAAGAAACAGTGAGCCGGAGCATATGGAAACCTTCCGGAAAGTAATCCGGGAGACGCTGGAAAAGCAGGCGGAGGGAATGAATAAGAGAGCCATCCTCGCGGCTATCAACCGCTTTGAATTCCAGCATAGAGAGGGCAATACGGGACGGTATCCCAAGGGATTGATGTATGGTCTGGAGGCACTTTCCACCTGGCTCTATGATGATACGCGGAGCATGGATGTATTCTCTCTGAATCCCATCTATAAGACACTCAGGGAAAAGGCGGAGAATACCGATTATTTTGAAGAGCTGATCCGGACATGGATCCTTCGGAATCCGCATGCGGCATGGGGCGTGATTAAGCCGGAAAAAGGGAAAAATGCAAAGGCAGATGCAGCGCTTGCAGAGTCTTTGGCAGAGAAAAAGGCGGCTATGACGGATGAGGAGCGGGCTGCGCTCATTCAGCATACCGCAGAGCTGAAGGCTTATCAGAATGAACCGTCAACAAAGGAAGAACTGGAGACAATCCCCCTTCTTTCCATTTCGGATATCAGCCGGGAGGCAAGACGCCTCAGTAACCTCACGGAAGAGGCCGGCGGCGTAAAAGTGATTCGGCATGATATTGATACGAACGGTATTGACTATATCCGGCTTCTCTTCCGGGTGGATGATCTTTCGCAGGAAGACTTTTTGTATCTCACTTTACTGGGTGAAATCTATAAATACGTAGACACAGAGCATTATACCTACGATGAACTGGCAACGGAGATCAATCTTTGCTGCGGCGGAATCGGTTTTACGGTTTCCACCTATGAAGATATCGATGGAGACGGCTGGTCCTCCTGGTTTACCGTGAACATGAAGGTATTGCCCGAACAGGTCGAACAGGGAATGAAGCTTGTGGAGGAAATCCTCTTTACGTCGAAGATCACGGATGAAAAGCGGCTCCGGGAGATCATTGCGGAAATCCGGGCTGACCGGAATTCACTGATCGAATCCGGCCATACCACAGCCTCCATGCGTGCGCTTTCCTATATCAGTTCAGCTTGTGCACTGCAGGATACACTGGGTGGCGTGGAATTCTTCCGTTGGATCACGGATCTGGATAAAAACTTTGATGCAAAAAAGGACGCTTTAAGGGAACGGCTTACCGCTGTACAAAAGAAGCTCCTCCGGAAGGCAGGGCTTCTGGTATCCTTTACATCGGAACGGCAGGCCGAGGTTCTTGCCTCGTCAATGAAGCGCCTTCTTGAAAAGCTTTCCGATGAGAAAGTGGGAGAGCGAACTCAGATTCTTTTGGAAAAGAAGAATGAGGGACTTATGGCATCCTCCAATGTGCTTTATGATGCCATGGCCGGACGCTTTGATATCAGCGAGCAGCCGTACCATGCATCCCTCGCTGTACTCAGGATCATCTTTTCCTATGACTATCTCTGGGTGAAAGTCAGAATGCAGGGGGGCGCCTACGGTTGCATGTGTGACATACATAAGAATGGTTTCTGCAGCTTTATGTCTTACCGGGATCCAAATCTTATGTCAACCTATGAGATATTCCGCGCGGCTGCGGATTATGTCGAAAGCTTCGATTGTTCCGACCGTGATCTTGTGAAATACATTATCGGAACCATCCGTGGACGGGACATGCCCCTGCCGCCGCCGTCCGAAGGTGAATTTAACATGGCTTGCTGGCTCAACGGAACCACCGAGGAAATGATCCAAAAGGACAGGATCGAGATTCTGGAAACCAAGCAGGATACGATCCGCGCGCAGGCACCGAAATTCCGGGCGGTCATTGATACGGATGCAGTCTGCACGGTGGGAAGCGAAACAGTGATCAAGGAAAATGCGGAGATGTTCGGCACCGTCGAGGGCCTGTTCCAAAGCGGCAAGTCTGAATGAGGTATAAACGAAATGGAAGAAACCAATTACGATAAGAAAAGCGGCTTTGTAGCCATTCTCGGCCGGCCGAACGTGGGAAAGTCTACGCTGATGAACCATCTCATCGGACAAAAGATTGCCATTGTGAGCAAGAAGGCGCAGACGACCCGGAAAGAGGTGAAGACCGTCTGGACAGAGGAACGCGGGCAAATCGTATTTCTCGACACGCCCGGCATGCTGAAGGCGGAGAATCGTCTGGGCGAATTCATGCTGCAGGAAATCCATGAGACCTTCAAGTCTTCGGATGCTGTCGTATGGATCGTGGAGCCGGTGAAAAGAATCGGAAGGCTGGAGGATAGGATCATCCAGCTGCTGAGTGTGACAAAGAAACCAATCATCCTTGTGGTGAATAAATGTGATGAGTATAAACCGGAGGCCGTGGAAGCGGCGCTTCGACTCTATCAGTCCGTTGGCGTAACGTTTCGGGATACCCTTGCCGTGTCGGCTCTTCGGGGAACCGGACTTCCGGCACTGAAGGATGCCCTGTTCGATATTTTGCCCTATGGCCCGATGTATTATGATGAAGAGACCGTGACCGAGGAAACGGAACGTGAAATTGCTGCGGAAATGGTCCGGGAGGCTGCACTCCGGCTTCTGGATCAGGAGGTGCCGCACGGCATTGCCGTTGAAATAGAAGAAATGCATCTTCGGGATGATGGAAGCATATATGATATTTCCGCCAGCATCATCTGCGAGAAAAAGTCCCATAAGGGGATCATCATCGGGAAGGAAGGCAGCATGATCAAACGAATCGGACGAACCGCCCGGATCCGGATGGAGGATATGCTGGAAACCAAGGTGAACCTGCAGCTTCGGGTGAAGGTTCGTGAAGATTGGCGGAATAGCGATACTTATCTCAAAGAATACGGATATAAGCGGAAGCGGTAGTTTGGCGACGTGAATGCAGGATGGTCCGAATGCATCGCGTCGTGTAAGGATAATACAGAAAAGAAGGGATTGCGGTTTTGACAGATCAGGTGGTCACCGGCGGCATCGTACTCGATATGAGTGCCCAGGGGGAGAACAACAGAAGAATGACGCTTCTTTCCAGTCAGTTGGGCAGGATCACGGTTTTTGCCAACGGAGCCAGACGCGAGTCAAGCCCTCTTTCGGCCGCAAGCCAGCGGTTTGCTATGGGACAGTTTACACTGACCCGGACGCCGAGTGCCTGGAAACTGGATACGGCAAAGCTTTCGGAAACTTTTTGGGATCTTTCGAAGGATCTGGAAAAGATGTGTCTGGCTTCCTATTTTGCGGATCTGGCGGGCTATTTTACCCAAGAGGGGCTTCCGGCGAAGGATGAGCTGAATCTTCTCTATGTCACCTTCCGCAGACTGCTCCGGGAGGATGCGGATCATACGTTGATCCGGGCGGCCTATATGCTGAAGCTTTTGGATGTGGAAGGGTTCGGCATGGATATCAGCCGTGCGGATTCCATGAAACCGGAAGCGGTGGGAGCTGCGGTGCGGTATATTCTTTCGAGTGATATCGGTGCGGTGTACGGTTTCCGGCTGGAACCGGACTATGCGGGAGAGCTGCTGCGTATTGCAAAAGCGGAAATTCGAAAACAGGTGGATGTTGAATTAAAATCACTTGCTATTCTGGAAAGTATATTGTAAAATGAGCGTTTGTAGGACTTTAACAGATTTATATGAATAGGAGGCTGCTTTGGCGATGAAGCAGAAAAAATGGGGAATTCTTCTCTGCCTCGTGCTTGTGCTTGCACTTGCCGGCTGCGGAAAGAAAAAAACCAAAATTGAATCCGAGGAGACGGATTACATCGGCAATGTGACCGAAAATACGCTCACGCTCCATCCGGACGGAACCCTCGATCAGGTCATCTGCGAGGAACTGAAGGATACGGATGTTGCCGCAGGGGCCGAGGAATATGTGAAGGGTGAAATCGATGCGTATAATGCCAAAATGGGCGTCAATAAGATTTCTCTTCTTCAGTATAGTGCGGAAGGTACAAAGGGAAAGGCTGCCATCCGGTATTCGGATATGGAAAGCTACAGGAGCTTTAACCTGATCAATGTCGAGCTTCAGGATTTTGATAAGGATAAGGCGGATGCTTTGACACAGCAGATGCAGCCGCCGACAGAAGAACGGGATTTTTCCGATGATGATCTGGCATCTGTCAGTGATGCGGAGCTTATAGAAGCGGGCATTGATCCGGAAGAATTCCGGAGCGGAAAGTATAAAGAAGAAAAAGAATCGGAAGAACCGGAGGTGGTCACAGCTACCTTTACGGATGCCTCCGGTACACTTGTAAAATCGGCGGATGTACCCGCTGACCGCATGATGCTGTTCATTGATGAAGAGACGACACTGGTCTTTGATACGGGTGTTGTATATTACACCAATGGTCACGGCACGATCCAGGGATCGAATAAAGTAAAGACTGACGGAAAGGGTACGTGCATCGTCATTTTTGTGTTTAATTATTGATGGATAGAAGAGAGGAAAAAAGAATGAAGAAAAGCATGGAAAAGATTATTTCGCTTGCAAAGTCGAGAGGTTTTGTTTATCCGGGTTCCGAGATTTACGGCGGACTCGCCAATACCTGGGACTACGGAAATCTCGGTGTCGAGCTGAAGAATAATATCAAGAAGGCATGGTGGAAAAAGTTCATCCAGGAAAATCCTTATAATGTAGGTGTGGACTGCGCCATTCTGATGAATCCGCAGACCTGGGTGGCATCCGGCCATCTGGGAAGCTTTTCCGATCCTCTCATGGATTGCAAGGAATGTCATGAGCGTTTCCGTGCGGATAAGATCATTGAGGATTTTGCGTCGGAGAAGGGCATTACACTGGAAACCTCCGTGGACGGCTGGACAAACGAAGCCATGGAGAAGTTTGTGGAAGAGAATAACATTCCCTGCCCGTCCTGCGGAAAGCATAACTTCACATCCATCCGTCAGTTCAACCTGATGTTCAAGACATTCCAGGGTGTTACCGAGGATGCAAAGAATACGGTTTATCTTCGTCCCGAAACAGCCCAGGGTATTTTTGTAAACTTCAAGAATGTACAGAGAACCTCCCGGAAGAAGGTTCCCTTCGGTATCGGTCAGATCGGAAAATCCTTCCGGAACGAGATCACACCCGGTAACTTTACCTTCCGGACAAGAGAATTCGAGCAGATGGAGCTTGAATTTTTCTGCAAACCCGGTACACAGACCGAGTGGTTCAATTATTGGCGGAGCTTCTGCTATCAGTGGCTTCTGAACCTTGGTATCAAGGAAGAGAATCTTCGTCTGCGTGACCATGATCCGGAGGAGCTTTCCTTCTATTCGGATCATACAACGGATATCGAGTATGCATTCCCGTTCACCGATTGGGGCGAACTTTGGGGCATTGCATCCCGTACGGATTATGACCTGACACAGCATCAGAATACCTCCGGCGAAAGCATGGAGTACTTTGATGATGAGACGCATGAAAAATACATTCCTTATGTTGTTGAGCCTTCCCTCGGTGCGGACCGTGTAACGCTGGCCTTCCTTTGCGAAGCATATGATGAGGAAGTACTGGATGCGGAAAAGAACGATGTGAGAACGGTTCTGCATTTCCATCCGGCAGTAGCGCCCGTGAAGATCGGTGTACTTCCGCTTTCCAAGAAGCTGGCTGAGGGTGCAGACAAGATCTATACGGAACTTTGCAAGTACTGGAACTGTGAATACGATGACCGCGGTGCCATCGGAAAACGTTACAGAAGACAGGATGAGATCGGAACACCTTTCTGTGTAACCTACGATTTTGATTCCGAGGAAGATCACGCCGTAACCATCCGGGAACGCGATACCATGGAACAGGTCAGAATTCCGATTACGGAGCTGAAGGCTTATTTTGAGGAGAAGCTTGCATTTTAATTTCATACGTAGTAAGTCATAGGGTTTATTTCGGTTTTGAGGGATTTGAATCATATGTCAGAGAAAATGAAGAATCAAAATAGTGATTGTATGAGAGGAGTGGCGCTCATGCTCCTGATTCTTTGTATTTCTTCTTGTTTCCTTCTTACAAACGCAAATGGAAGAGGAGAGAATATCATCCTGTGGTATGTTATGAATATCACAGGAGGTATTGCTTTCCCTCTTTTTATTTCTCTGGAAGGCTTTCGCTATGCAATCGGCTTTTCCTTTTCCCGGAAAGCATTGTTACGGTGTGTTTTTCGATTTCTGGACTATGTGATATTCTATTTTTTGTTTTCTGCGTTTTTCTTTTTGGTGAAATGGAAGCAACCAAACCTGTTTCCGTTTGGTGGGCCTGAAAAACTTGAAGATGTTTTATTTCGAACTCTTCCGGGGCTTTTTCCGTTTTACCTTGTTATTTTTTACATGGTTCTTTTTCTTCCGCTGTTGATTGTATTTCGTTTGGCTGATCGGAAACTCAGGGACCATCGTTTTGTTGTGTTCGTTCTGCTCGCTGTTTTTTGTGTACTTTTCCTCTTTGTTGGCCTGTGGACAGACAGACGCTATACGGATTTGCAGGTATACTCCTTTGAATTTGTGAAATTGGCTCGATTTTCCGTATTCTTTATGCTGGGCATTCTGCTGGCATTTTTCATTGATTTTCATAGAAAGCCGGATGCAACAAAGCATGGTGCAATGGAAGAAGAGGCAGGAAAGGCCGGGGCTGAATCGAATAAAAAGAGAATATTTACATGGATTCCGGTGTCATTATTTGCTCTTGCGGGGATTATTCTGTTCAGCCGCTATCATCTTTCGGCGGGATTTACGCCGTTATTCCGTCTTCCTGTGTACGGGCTTTTGATCATGTTTTGCTTTTGGCCGTTGTCAGTCTTCCTTCGGAATCGAATGCTGACGAGCAGGACGTTAGCATTGCTTGGAAGATTTGGGTGTATAGAATACTATGCATTGCTTCTGTTTTCCGGCTTTTTTGTCAGATTGATCGGATATCTGCATATTGAAAGTGTCTGGTTGTCGTTCCCGCTGTTTTTCCTTTTGAATGGTGTTGTCCTTTATCTGATTGCACTTCTAATGGGGAAATGGGCTGAGAGGGGTTTCCCCGAAAGAAAGAAAGTGTATGTTGCCATAGGCAGATGTCTGCCTGCCGTTTTTTTTCTGTTTTCGCTTTTGCTGCTTTTGACAGCAATCTGGATGGTCACGTCCTGGAGTGAACTTACGATGGATGAGGTGATTTTTCATATAGTTGCACCTGCGGAAGGTACAGCCAAAAATGTGATCACCGGTTATATCCTGAGAGGGGTGCTTCCGACCGCTGCTGTGCTGGTTCTTGTAGTGTTCATACTTGTGAAAACGAGGAAAAACAGAAGAATACAGAAATGGGTAAATCGGATCCTTTCCTTTACGGTTCCGGTCCTTCTTATTGCATGCTGGGTCTTGCTGGATCAAAAGATGGATATACGGTCTTATCTGAAATCTCAGTTTACTTCCGAAGATTTTATCAGGGATAATTATGTGGATCCGAATGAAGTTGAACTGACATTCCCTGAAAAAAAGAGAAATATCATTTTCATTTTCTTGGAATCTATGGAGACGACTTTTGCGGATGAAGAAAATGGCGGAGCGTTTCCGGAAAACCTGATTCCGGGCCTCACGAAGGTGGCAGAAGAAGAGGGTGTGAGTTTTTCGGGACCGGAAGGAGGACTCAACGGTGGTTATGTGACGGCTGCAACCGGTTTTACATCCGGGGCGATGTTCGGTATGACGAGTGGACTTCCGCTTAAGGTGGATATCTACGCAAATGATATGGTAACACAGGACAGCTTTTTTCCCAACATTACCTGTATAGGTGATATCACGCAAAAAAACGGTTACCGGAATTCCATTCTGATGGGATCCCACGCAACCTTAGGCGGAAGGAAGCTGATGTATGATAATCATGGCGTTTCCAGAATCCTGGATCTTGATTATTACCAGGAAATCGGTCGGCTCCCCTCGGATTATTATGTTTGGTGGGGATTTGAGGATGAAAAACTGTTTCAATATGCTAAAGAGGAACTTACAACGCTTTCAAAATCAGACGAGCCCTTTATGTTTTCCATGCTTACGGCAGATACGCATTTTGAAGATGGCTATGTCTGCGAGCTTTGTGATAATAGGTTTGGTGATAACCGGTATGCAAATGTTTTTTCCTGCTCTGACCGTCAGGTAACGGCGTTTCTGGATTGGATCAGAGAACAGGATTTTTATGAAAATACAACAATCATTCTCTGCGGTGATCATATTACGATGGACAAGGATTTCTGTGATGATGTGAATCCTGCATATGACAGAAGGTTTTATTTCACAGTACTCAACAGTGCTTCCGATGTTGAAGTGGATGAAAAAAGAACGTTTACTGCCATGGATGTTTTTCCTACAACCCTTGCGGCGGCCGGTGTAAAGATTGAAGGAAATCGTCTCGGACTTGGATCCAACCTGTTCAGTGGAGTGAAAACACTTCCGGAAGAGATGGGATTAGATGAATTTAAGCAAAAGATAACACAAAAATCCGAATTTCTTCAGAAGTATGGTGCTATAGATATGACCGATGAGCTTCTGGCGACGATTCAAAGGACTACGGAGTTTAAGCCGGTTGATGTATGTAAGGATGAATTTCAAGCTGTCTCATGCTATGGGGTTGACATTGTATTGAAGTACCGCTATGATACGATTCCGGGCACAAAAGGACTCTATTTGGAATGCTTACAGGATGGAAAACGGATTGGCCGCGAAAGACTTGTATTTAAGGAGTCAGATGCAGAACAACCCAAATTTAAGATTTTTCATTCGGATCTGCTGATTCCCGAATATGAATTATGCGAAGGAAAACAGCTATCCTTCCGTGTCGTTTATGAATCGGAAAAAGGAGACTATGTGTTTTATCAAACGAATGGTGATCAGCCGTAGTTTTGGATGGAACGTTTGAATTGATTCGATTGCTTGGTGTTAATTATTACAGGAGAAAATGATCGAAATGGAAGAGTATAAAAAGGAACAAAATAGAGAGTTCATGCGGGGCGTGTCTCTTTGTCTCCTGCTTTTATGTATTTCCGCATGTTTGCTCATTACGGATGCGAACGGTAGAACGGAGAATACTGTTCTTTGGTATATAATGAATATCACGGGAAGTATTGCGTTTCCGCTTTTTATTTCATGGGAAGGGTATCGTTATGCAAGTGACTTTTCTTTCTCCCAAAAGTCAATGAAAGTGCTGGTATTCCGTTTTATTGATTATTTGTTTTTCTATGCGCTTATATCCGCTGTGTTCTTTCTGGTGAAACTGAAACAACCGGCGCTTTTTCCGGTCGGAACACCGGTTGAATATGGTGAAATCATTTTCCGGTCGCTATCGGGAGTCTTTCTTCTGTATCTTACCATTCTTTATATGCTCCTTTTTGC
>CACYDN010000055.1 GCA_902773185.1 uncultured Lachnospiraceae bacterium
CCCGTGACAGCGGAAGATCTTGCAGGTCTGAAGTTTACCATCATGAAGGGTGAAGAGGTAGTAACAACCCGGACACTTGGTACAGACTTCGAGGAAGTATCGGCTGGCAAGTGGCAGCTGAAGACTGGCAAGCTGATCGAGGTTAACGTTGGTGACAACTTCACCGTGATCGAGACACTGACCGACAACATGACCGGTTTCGACGTAGTTGTAAAGAATGAAATCGGTGTAACGGAGATCACGAACGGTGAGGTAACAACGACGAGTGAAACCTCAGGACAGTTCTCCGTAATCAAGGGAGAAACGACAGAAGTAGCATACGAAGATACTTACAGCTTCAAACCGGTATCAACCGACATTGAAGCAACAAAGACACTGAACGACCTTTCCGGCACAGGCGTAGGGCTTGTAGAAGGTGACTACACCTTCATGCTTGCAGGCCAGGGTCTGGATGTTGGAACCACAATCACAAAGCAGAATGAGGCAGACGGAACTGTTTCCTTCGGCACATTCAACTTCAATACAGTGGGTACTCACGTATACACAATCCGCGAGATCAAGGATGATCCGGCAAAAGAGGGCATCACTTACTCGGAAGATGAATATGTAGTAACCATCGATGTAACCGACCAGGGACAGGGCCAGGGCCTCAAACTGGAGAAGAGTGTAACAAAGAACGGTGCGGCTTTCACAGGCGATATCGAATTCGTTAACACTTATTCAGAAGCTAAAGGCTATATCACCCTTACCAAGACCATCACAGGTCCGGTTACGGCAAGTGATCTGACAAATCTGACCTTCACTGTAAAGGATGGCGATACGACAATCGCAACCTTCACGCTTGGTGAAGACTTCGAAGAAGTGGATAACAAGTGGCAGCTGAAGGCGGATAAGGTACTTGAGGTAGCGCCGGGTACTGCATACACTGTCATTGAGTCCGATTACGATGAAGAAGGCAAGACATGTACGGTTTCCTATAAGATCGGTTCGACAAATGGAAACGGTGACACCACAGAGGCATTTGAAGTTAAGAAGAACGAGACAGTATCCGTAGACTTCACCAATGAATACAAAAACGACGAGACAACTACTGCAGTCGGCGGACTTACCGTAGTTGTACTGGATGAAGAAACAGGCGAGCCTGTTCCGGATACCACGATCACAGTTAAGAAGGGTGAGGATGAGTTCACCGGCAAGACCGATAAGGACGGCCGCGTAACCTTCAACCCGATTCCGACAGGTGAATACACCATTACCATCAGCGATGTTCCGACGGGATATTCCGTAACGACCGGTGATGGCGGTAAGAAGACAGTAGTAGAGAATAAGATCGAAGAGCATGAAATCCGAATCATTCCGAAGTCTTCGGATGATGAGGGTGGACTGACAGTAGTTGTGCTGGATGAAGAGACAGGCGAGCCTGTACCGGATACAACAATCACTGTTAAGAAGGGTGACGATGTATTTACCGGCAAGACCGATAAGGACGGCCGCGTAACCTTCAACCCGATTCCGACAGGTGAGTACACCATTACCATTACGGATGTTCCGACAGGATATTCGGTAACCACAGGTGATGGCGGAAAGCGGACAGTAGTCAAAGGAACGATTACAAAACATGAGATAAGGATCGTTCCCAAGACACCGGCATCCGATGACAACGGCGGTCTGACCATCGTGGTGATCGATGAAGTAACCGGCAAGGTTGTTCCGGGTGCGAAGCTTGAAATCACACACAACAAGGATAAGTCGATCAAGTTCACAAAGACAACGGATAAGGATGGTAAGGTAACACTGAATCCGATTCCGACAGGCGATTACACAATCGTGATCACGGATGTTCCGGCCGGCTACACGGTATCCAAGAATGCAAAGCAGATTGGTACGGTTGTTACCGGTAAGATCACACCGTATGAGATCAAGATCACAACAGCAACCACAACACCGAACAGCAAGACATCCAAGGAAGATACGCCGAAGACCGGTGATGATACACCGATCAGAATGCATCTCCTGCTCATGCTGATCAGTGCGGCTGCATCATCAGGACTCCTCTTCATTAAGAAGAAGAAAAAGAATGAGTTCTAAAGCATTAAAGTAACAGAGCGCCGCCCCGGGAAACCGGGGCGGTATTTTTGCGGGACGTTTTTCCCTGCGCGAGTGATTATGATGCGCAGGAAGAGGTGATGAATTTCCTATGAAACAGCTTGCGAATAAGGCTTAAAATAGGTACAATAAAAAGAGATATAAATGTCTGTTTTTTGTCATTTTATTGAAAGAATTACAGACTGATGATTCGTGGCCATGAGAAGGTTGATGCAAGACAAACATTGAGTGAATAATCATAGAGAAGGGGAGGAGCAAGGATGGTACAATTATACGACAGCAGACTTTGGAAAGAAGATATTAAACTAGCGGCAACGGGTTTCCCGGATGCTGCGGAAAGACTGTCCGGAAAGGTTGTTATGGTTACGGGCGCGACCGGCCTGATCGGCTCGGCGGTGATTGATATTCTGCTGGCCCTCACGGAGGGCATGGAGAATCCGACCAAAATCCTTGCTGCCGGACGGGATCAGGAAAAAATGCTGAAGCGCTTTGGACCGGATGCATCATCCGCCAGGGTTCTTTTTGTGCCTTATAATGCGACCGGACATAATGAGCTAAAGTTTCATGCGGACTATATCATCCATGCGGCAAGCCCTGCCACGCCGGCCGAAATCCAGAGCATGCCGGTGGAAACCATGCTGGCAAATCTTGCGGGCGTGAAATATCTGCTGGAATATACGCTTCATGAACAGCGGGAGGGCAGGCATACACGCCTCCTTTATGTGTCCTCCAGCGAAGTGTACGGCGAAATGGAGGGGAATGAACCGCATGTGGAGGAAAAGACAGGCGCTGTGGATATCCTGGATCCCCGGAGCGCGTATCCGGTCAGTAAAAGGGCGGCAGAGGCTCTCTGCCGGGCTTATGGGGAAGAATATGATACGGATGCCGTGATCGTTCGCCCCGGCCACATTTACGGCCCGGGGGCGGCTCCCTCGGATACGCGTATTCAGGCTGAATTCACACGGCGCGCGGCGGTAAATGTCAGACTTGTGATGAAGACACCCGGAACCCAGATCCGGAGCTATTGTTATGCGGCGGATTGTGCATCAGCCATTCTGAGGGTTTTACTCTCCGGCGATAAGGGTGAGGTCTATAACATATCCAACCGTTCCTCCCTGATCACCGTCCGCCGGATGGCGGAAATCGTAGCCGTTGCGGGAAAGGTTCCGCTGATTCTGCCGGAAACGGAACAAAATTCTTCAGGGAAAGAATCGACCCAAATGACCGAACAGGAGGCAAGAAGCTACAGTACCATGCAGAACGCTTCCCTGGACTCCCGCAAGCTGGAAAGTCTTGGTTGGCAGGGCAGGTTCGATGCAGCCTCCGGCTTTTTCCATACAGTAAGGATCCTGCGTGGGGAATGATTCCTCCGGCAGACGGCGTGTTGCTGTTTTGTTGCGCTTTATCTGCTATCCTATACGATTGAGAAACCGGAAAGGTATTATTGGAAAAAAGGAGGAATAAAAGATGCCGAAGGATTATTTAAATTCAGGAAAGTATGAAGAGTACAGTGCATTAAAGATGCTGGAGTGTAATCAAACTCAGGTCGGGTTCATGTATACGCTTCTTGGACAGCCTAACAAAGCGTTGGATTACGCGATGAAATACTTAGAGTGGGCCGATCAGGCGAAAAAAATTGAACCGGATGTATACGGTGATAATGGCGAAAAAATGTCCGCCATTCTATTTGGTACACAAGAACACCGAAATTTCATTAACGAGGCAAAACAGGTTGCTGATGAAACGATAAAAAAAATTGAACAGGATAAAAAAGATAATAAACCGAATCACCTTTTGCCCTATTTGGGCCTTTTTAAGATTGTTAGTTCATCACTGGATACGAAAAAGGGAAATTTCACTGAAATGTACGTTGATTCTCCGGTGATTGAAAAGCTTTTGGGAATGCTTACCAATACATTTAAAACGAATGAGGCACTTAACGGAGATGTCGAACATGATTCAAAAGTACTCCTTGAATGGCAGGAGGCCCTTTCCGATCAAGTAGATGAAGAAACGAAGGAGAAGGTTCCGTTTTCTTATATAGTAAAATTCTATGATCATCTTGCCGAACTTCATGAACTTGAGCTGGAAAAACAGCGGATCAGAGATGAGTATTCGGTGGAAAAAGAAAAAGAATATTTGAACCGTCTCTCCATAGCGTATACAAAGTTTACGGATAACATGACCAGATTTACAAGATTTGTAAAGGGCAAATATGTAGATCAAAAAGATGGAACCAGTAAAGATGTTGTAAATAAACAGGATGGAACCACCAAATACGACAGTCTTTTTCAGAATGGACTTGATATGTTTACCGGAACCGTTCAGGTGGGAGCATTTAATGCCAGAAGCACAAGTATTCCGCAGGCATGGATCAGAGGAATGAATCAGGCTATTCAAAACGGCTGGGGCATGAATGAACTGGAAGTTTTGGGATGTGTGGAGGCTACTGTCACATGTCTGGAAGATGAGCTAAACAGTTATAAGTTGAAAAATAAAATGCCCGATGATAAGGAAGATGATGTCGCGATAAACATGCGGGCTCAGATACAGGCGGTAAAGACTTACAAGGAAACAGTATGGAACAGGAAGGTTCATACAAAAGAAGAAAAGTTAAAGATAGCAGAAGAAGTAAAGAATCTCTTGGATAAGGTGATTGCATCAGAAGTGCCAAGTGCAGATACAATCACTAAGAATTTAAAGTCGCAGATAGAAGCCTTTATACTCAGAACTGTAGCGAAAAACAGAATAAAGAAACTTCCAAGCAAAGAAGAAAAAGATGAAATGTTCAGCGCTACTTTCAAAAAGAGACAGGAAAGCGCTTTCATTCTGGATGAAGCAAAAACACTGAAAGACTCCGTCATTAAAGAAAACAATCCTTCTTTGTTTAATGAGATATATGAAGATGATCAGAGCAAAAAAAAGGGAAATCATACAAGATTCTACGATTATAAGAAAGAACAGATTCAAACAGGATATGCTCCGTCGAAGAGTGGTTTGGGCAAAGGAACCCTTGAGGTAACGGTTGAACGCTATGCAGGTACGGATGAGGATGCCCAGATCATGACCGATTGGGTTAACAGAACACATGCATGGTATGGGGACTATCTCAAGACATTGCCCAAGGCGGATATGGTATTCTATCCTGTTTACAATATTACAAAAACAATACTGAATACGAAAAAAGGGAGCTATCTGGATGCATGTCTGGATAACCAGATTCTCACTATAGCAAAGCGTCATTCTAATTTTATGCCTAAAATATTCAAAGAATGGAAAGGCGTGGGAAATAGTGCTGCGGACAGGGAAGCGGTGAGAAAAGGTCTGAAAAAATCCGGTGTGCTCCTTCCTGTCGTGGCATATTATGATGGCTTAAATGATGTGATCAATGCGGAATATTTGAAACAACAGCTTCAGAAGAAGGGATGGACAACCGAAGCCGAGAAGGAATACTACAAAAAAATATCCTTTGCTTACGGAAAGGTGATCAAAGCATATGAAGAATTGGCAGCGTTTCCCGATGAGATTCAGGCGGAAAGTAAAAAGAACCTGGAGGATAATCTCGGCGCAATTACTGACCAAAATGATAAGTTAAGACGTGGTATTTCGGCTGCTGTTGAAGGTATGAAGTGGGAACTTCAGGGAATCAAAAACGGTTGGCATGCGGAGCATATTGCCGTGATGAGAAACCTCGGACTCATTGAAGGTCACTTTAAACGTGAAATAGCAATTGAAGAACGTGAGCTGAAGATGAAGAAGGAGCGCTTAGAAGGATATAAAGCAGCTAATGATCAAGACATGATCTCCAAGGTAGAAGGCGACATTAAGAATACTGAAAAGAAACTTGCAAACTACCGGAATTTCAGAGATAAAGAGCTGGCAGAGTTTAAGAAGACAGTTTGGAATAAAAAAATCAACGGGGCAGATGATGTGCTGGATGTTCTGAATATGTTTGACCGGTTCCGTTGGGACAACATGGATAAAGAAGATGTTTCGAATGAACTGAAAATAAAATATAATGAAATGAGGCTCATTCTGAATGATATCAATAATAAGGCCATATCAGAACAGATGGCCATCTACGAGAAAAAGGCTGTCTGGAGAAAGCCTGTAGAAATGGAAAACCCATATTCGGCGCTCGAGAAAGATCAGGAAGTATTGCTGGAGCATATGCGTAATCAGAAGCATTTTGACGCAAATGAGATGATAGCGATGACAACTCAGTATATGCTCCTGGGATTGGAAAAAAGCGGATCCGAAGCTATGAAGAACCCGAAGCATGCGCCTTATGTTACCCATGCTGTTAAAAAGTATGCAAATGAATTTGTAGAAAGCCTGATGCAGTCCATCCAGAAAAGCAGAAAAGACAGGGTCAGCGGAAAACTGTTCGCGGAGTATATGAAGCATGGGCATCACGAGAATTATTATTCTCTGATAGAAGAAAGTGCTGCTTCTCAGGAAAAAAAGAGTAGACTGGTGTATTTTATTGAAGGCAAATCCGGAACGAATGAAAAGGGACAAAGAATAACCGGTGAGGAAATGGTTGCGTTGGCGATGGGTGATATTGCGCAGGCTGATGTTATGGATGCGTTAGCACAATTTAGCGGAACGAAATATGGGGAGTTCAAGAATAAACTTGGCCTTTTATTGAGTGATAAGAATTATTATAACAAATTACTTTTGGAGAAGATTGAGAAAAAAGAAGATGCTGTTCTTCCGGCAGGTACATTAAGAGGATATCATAAAAGAGTGAAGGATCTTTATAAGGACGCAGATTCTTTGATCAAAGGGATTCAGAAAACAGATAAGGGGCTGACAGAACTGGATAAACTTATGATCGATGCACTGGAAAAGAGTAAGAAAGGTCTGCTTGCGTTGGAAAAGGGAATAAAGGTCTTTATGAATGACGGACCGACAAAACGTGATTTTCAGTTGCTGCAAGGCTATGGCGTAAAATACCATGATGTGACTTCCTATGTACACTGTGTAAAAAACCGAAATGCTGAGCTTCTTGGTGAGGCACAGCTTAAGGCATTTGAGCAGATTGAAATAGAAAAATCCCGCTTCACAAAGTCGTTACAGCCGTATAATGAACAGGCTGTATTGAATTCTGCTATGAACATGATCTATCTCGATTCGCTCTTTGTTGCTTACTCTCGCCAAACGAGTGATCTGTCTCTGGAACGGAGATATGTGACAGAGTTTATGAGTTGTGTCAAAGCATTCAATGAGAAGAAGGGAGAATCAGCAGAAAGTATTGCGTTTAGAAAGAGTGCATTTGAAAATAACGAGTTCAAGGAAGCATTTAAAGTCGCGGTTTTGAGTAAAGTGAATGCTGGATATGTTAAGCCTGATGAGATATACCAATGCCGGGATGAGGCGATGAGGCAGGTGCAATCGGATTTGATCAAGCAGATCAGAGAGAACAAAGGCAATCCGGAAATGGTGAAAGATGCAAAGACCAAGCTGGAGGGGTTGGATAATCTTGCTGCAAGGATTGGTTCGACGGTGGATTCCAGAAATCTGATTGAAGAACAGAAGAGGAATTCGGTTAAGAAGGCAATTGAGATGGTTGGAGATAAAATCAAAAATAACAGCATGCATAATTAAGAAACTCATGCAACATCAGATTGTCAAACATATGGTTGGATTGTAGTAAAAACCGCCTGCATTTGACAGAAGGTCAGATGCAGGCGGTTTGCCATATACAATCGACTTTTCTATTTGATGACAGTGCAAAGCAGGTATATGAGTTTGGATAAGTGAAGGTGTCGGCTGTTAATAACTGTTATAATTTACAGCACCAGCTCTGTCACAAATACAGCTGCGCAGGCAAGGAGTGCCACAAGCGTCAGGGATTTGCTGCGGAGAGAAACAAGAACCGCTGCGGAAAATCCGACGATGGATGATACGATATGATCCGCGGCGTAAAAGACGGCCGGAATGGTCATGGCTGTCAGCACGGCATAGGGAATGTAAGCCAGAAAGCTCCGAATGGTTACATTCTCTATTTTTTTGGTGATCAGACAGAAGGGGATGGCACGGATCAGGTAGGTGACACCGACCATGATCAGGAGGTAGATAAAGTAGGATGTATTACTCATGATGCCCTCCCTTCATTTTATTTACGTCAGATAATACCTGTTTGGATTCAGCTTCGGCAACTGTTTCCGGCGTCAGCGGGAAGAACAACGCACCGACAAGAGCGGCTGTAATGGCTACGATACTCACCGTAAAGCCGGCCGGGATATTTTTCAGTCCCGGTGTATAGTAGAAGAGGCTGCTCATGGCAGCAGCCAGAAAAACCACAACCAGAACCGGCTTGCTTTTTTTCATTTCCGGAACGATGATCGCAATGAACATGCCGTAGATGGCAAGGCTCAGAGCGGAGAGGATGCGTCCGGGAAGCAGGCTGCCGGAAAGGGCGCCGAGGAATGTTCCCATGGTCCATCCGAACCAGGGGATGGTGGAGAGACCCGCAAAAAAGCGGACGCTCACGATAGGCTCGGCTACGGCAACGGCAAAAATCTCATCGGTAATGAAGAAACCAAGGAGTGCGCGCCAAAAACCCCGGAACTTGTCCGAGGTTTTCTGGCTTAGTGCGATACTCATGAAAGAATATCGGATATTGATGGTGCATTGGGAAATGACCATTTCCATGTAGTGTCCGGGGAGCATCATGGTCTTGATTCCGGAAAACTGTCCGGCTGAGGTTACTGTCAGAAAGGAAATAAGTACGGCCTGCCAGATTTTAAATCCGAGAGAGGTGGCCATGATTCCGAAGGTGAAGCTCACGCTCAGATAACCGAGACCGATGGGGATTCCGGACCGGAGCCCTTTTTTATAATCTTGCATAATCCTGTTTTGTTCGTTTCTGTTTATTTTTGTGCCGCAGATTGGTGCGTGGTTTATTGATTGTTGTGCAGATGTTTAAATAATACCGAGTGACATCAGCAGAAGTACAACCAGAAGGATAGGTGCAACCACCTTGATCATGGCGATGTACAGCGCCTTGCGGCGGAATTTTTCGCCGTTTTTGGTCGCCTCATCCATAACAAATTTCGGTTTCACAACCCAGCCGATCAGAATACAGGTACCGATGGCGACAAGCGGCATCAAAATGTAATTGCTGATGTAATCCATGATATCCAGAATCTGCGCGGTAGATCCGTTGGGCAGCTTCTTTTCAAAGTACCAGAGGTTGTAACCGAGGCAGACAACAGCACCGAGAATCAGGGCGGTCAGAGCTTCAAGTGTAGTTGCAAGACCGCGGCTCATCTTGAAACGATCGATCAGACTGGATACGATGGCTTCGAGTACGGACATGGCACTGGTTATCGCTGCAAATAGAACCATGGCGAAGAACAGAGTTCCGATTACGGTTCCGATCTTGGGTCCCATAGCCATAAAGACCTTCGGCAGGGTGACAAACATCAGGGACGGTCCGGCGGACATGCCTTCTTTTCCGCTGAATACGAAGACGGCGGGGATGATCATAACGCCGGCCAGGAAAGCAACGAGCGTATCGAAAAACTCAATCTGGTTGATGGATTTTACGAGGTTCGATTCATCCGGCACGTAGGAACCGTAGGCAATCATGATACCCATGGCCACGCTGAGGGAGTAGAAGAGCTGTCCCAGCGCATCCATCACGATGTTGAAGAATTTGCGCACGGTGAGTCCGTCAAAATCAGGAACGAGGTAGACCTTCATACCCTGAAGACCGGTCACGGTTTTGCCTGCATCGTTCTTATGGCTCAGGGTGAGAGCATAGATAGAAATGCCGATGACCAGAACCAGAAGGATGGGCATGATGATCCGGGAACTCTTCTCAATACCGCCGCTGACGCCCATGAAGATAATGATGGCGCAGATCAGGAGGAAGGCATACAGGTAGAAGATGGGCTCAAAGATAAAGGAAGTACATTCCTTCAGCGGTGTGCCCGGTGCGGTATGACCGGTGATGAAATCACCGAAATATCCATCCTCAGCGGCAGCAGCGCCGTTGCCGGTTGCAAAGGCTACAAGATATTTCATGACCCAGCCGCCGATTACACAGTAATACGGCAGGATCAGGAAGGGAACGGCGTATGCAATCTTACCAATCCAGCCCCAGCCTCTTTTTACTCTTCCGTAGGCTGTGAGCGGGCTTTGCTTCGTGAATCGACCGATGGAAACCTCGGAGGTCAGAAGCGTGAAGCCGAAAGTCAGCGCCAGCGCCAGATAAACGATCAGGAAAAGACCGCCGCCATCCTTTGCGGCAAGATACGGGAAACGCCAGATGTTACCAAGTCCGACAGCACTTCCGGCAGCGGCCAGAACAAAGCCGAAGGAACCCCGGAAGGAACCTCTAGATGTTTTCTCATTCATGAGTGACATCCCTTTCTATAGAAAAAATTGTTATTTGCACAAACGTAGAATGCTTTTTTTTACATAATATAGGAAGAAACAGGTTTGCACAGCTTTCCTTAGCATAGCCTAAAAGGAAAGGTTTGTCAATTGACACCGGTTGAGCATCTATATATAATGATGTCAGGAAATATATAATCTGAGCCGTCTGTGCTCGCACGAGACGGCCCGGATTATATATTTCCTGACAAACACGAGCATATAGAATGCGAGTGTTTGTCAGGATTGCGAAGCAATCCGGACATCATAATAGAATTATCTATCACATACAGAATTGCGCAAATCATGAAGATCACGTACGCACAATACAGCCATATCGGCAGCCGGGATAGGAACGAAGACAGCGTTGCTGCTCTTTCAGACGGAACGACCGGCCTTTTTCTGGTGGCAGACGGTCTGGGTGGCCATGGCCTGGGAGACTATGCTTCGCAGCTGACCGTCCGGACAGCGGCAGAAATGTATCAGGCGGATCCGGCAGGCTTTACACTTCCGAATGCCTTTCAACTGGCACAGGAGAGACTTCTCCGGGAGCAGCAGGAAAGAGGCATAAAGGGAGAGATGAAAACCACCTTTGTGGCGCTTGATATCCGTATGGGTAAGGCCAATACAGGTGTGGCTGCGTGGGCGCACATCGGCGACTCCCGGCTCTACTGTTTTAAGAAAAGAAAGCTTATGACCCGCACGCTGGATCACAGCGTACCGCAGATGCTGGTTGCGATGGGAGATATCCGCGAAAAGGATATCCGCGGGCATGTCGACAGGAACCGTCTGCTCCGCGTTATGGGAAGTCCCTGGGAAAGCAGGAGCTTTACGCTGGCCGATCCGCAGAAGATATCGAAACCGTTGCAGTTTCTTCTTTGCACCGATGGTTTCTGGGAGAATATCGTCGAAAAGGATATGCAGGACTCTTTGAAGAACGCAGCTACAGTTGAGGAATGGCTGCAGAAGATGGTCGAAATCGTGCATCGTAACGGACAGGGACCGCATATGGATAACAATTCCGCCGTGGCAGTCTGGGTGGAAAAATAAAGAGAGAGATTATCGTACAGATGAACAGAAGATGTATGAACTGCATGCAGGAGTTCGCCATTCCCTATGGGAGCGAACAGGAAATTGCAGTTTGTCCCCACTGCGGATTTGTTGAAAATACACCGCCGAAAATTTTATATCATCTCTATCCGGGTACGGTTCTGGCCGGACGTTACGTGATCGGTACGGTTCTCGGCGCCGGCGGCTTCGGTGTCACCTATAAGGCGTGGGACAATGTTCTCGGCGTTGTGGTGGCGATCAAGGAGCATTATCCGACGTATTTTGTACAGCGTGTTCCCGGAACGAAGGTCGTGATCATCTACGACGGTGCCAAGCGGAAGGAGTACATGGACAGTCTGGAGCGGTTCATGGAGGAGGCGCGGAACACGGCGCTTTTTCAGAATCCGCATATTGTGCATGTTGATAATTTCTTTGAAGAAAACGGAACAGCATATATCGTCATGGAATACCTGGACGGTATATCGCTGAAGGATTATCTGAAACAGAACGGCGGAAAGATCGAGATAGAAAATCTGGACTATATTTTTCTGCCGGTCATGGATGGTCTCCGGGCTATTCATGAAAAGGGCTTCATCCACCGGGACGTGAGTCCGGACAATATTTTCCTCTGTAACCAGGGCGGCGTGAAGCTGATCGATTTCGGTGCGGCCCGGTTTTCCGATGCGGAGAAGGAACGGACCCGTTCCATTATTTTGAAGCCCGGGTATGCGCCGCCGGAACAGTACCAGACAAAGAGTCTGCAGGGACCGTGGACGGATGTTTATGCACTGGCCGCCACGCTCTACCGTACGGTGACGGGGAAGGTTCCGACGGAGTCTGTGAATCGGTTTTCAGAGGAATTCGTGAAAAAGAAGGACCTTCTGGAGGAACCGAAGGCCATCGATCCGACGATTCCGGATTATCTGAATGATACGATCATGAAGGGAATGGCAATCGAGCCGGCCCTTCGTTTTCAGAATGTAAATGAGTTTGAGGCGGCATATCAAAAACGAAAGAAGGTCAGGAGTCCCTACAAGGACAGGAAAAGACGGCTCATCCGGCGGGCGGTCCTGGCTGCGATTCTCGCGGTGCTCATTGCTGTGGGCACTCTATATGCAAAGGACCGTTATCACAATATGAAAAAGAAGGTGGTCCTGGAGGATGCCAGTCTTACCATGTGGATCGCTTATTCCGGGGAGATGTCCCGGCAGGAGGCTGTGAAGTACGGTGAATCGATCACGGCGGACTTTCTGGAAGAGTATGATAACATCCATATTGATATCCGGGCCATCTCCGAGGAAACCTATGCGGCGGCTTTAGAGGAGGCGGCGGCAAACGGGACACTCCCTGATATTTTTATGTCGGATGGGGCATCGGAAAAGGTACTGGCAGAGACCATCACCGTGGAGGATGTCTTCAGTTATCTGGAAACGGAGGACCTGAACTTTGTGGAGGACTACCGGAAGGAAATTGAAGCATCCCATCAGTTCCCTACGGGATATTATATGCCGGTTGTCTATGTGCGGCGGACCAACAATTTGGATATCAGCACCGTCACGGTCGGCGATGTGGATGAAGTGAAGCAGAATGACGGGATGGCGGTGGATCCGGAGAGCATCCTTCTCACGGAAAAAACGCTCGGCGTTTCGGAAATCGAGCTGAACCCGGTGGAAAGGGAAGATGCCATTTCGCGTTTTGCCGAAGGAGAGGTTACATATTATCTGGCGACCACAGAGGAATATGGGACGGTGACGGATGCGGCGGCCGGTCTCTTTGAGATGCGGCCTTATACCACGGAAAAGATTTACGGGGAATTTTCCGATTACTGGAGTATCCGGAAAGGTACCTCTGACCGGCAGCGGATCGCCGCGGAGGTCGTACTGGCCTATCTCATGATGGATAAGGCACAGGAGCAGATTCACATTTCCTATACGCACTCGTTGCCGCTTAATAGGGATGCACTTGCTGCTTATACGGAAATCAACGGGAAGTACGGTATTTTAGAGGATTATAACGGGAAGACGGATCTGTCGCTTTCCTTTTCGGAGGAGTGAGTTTCCGGACAGTCTGTCGATGTGTCTGCCGGTGAAATGAAGGGAATTCTTTTCGCCGGAATACGTAGTGAAGGCAGGTTTTTCCTGCTGATGAAGAAACAGGGAGGGTTACCATGGGGCGAACAATGTGTCTCGGCTGCATGGAAGAATATGATGATCAGTTCATGGTCTGTCCCCACTGCGGTTATATTGAGGGGACGGGGCCGAAGGAAGCTTATCATCTTGCGCCCGGCGCAGTCCTGCAGAATAAATACATTGTCGGAAAAGCCATCGGGTATGGCGGTTTTGGTGTGACCTATATCGGTTACGATTATGTTCTGAACCATAAGATCGCCATTAAGGAGTATCTGCCCGGTGAATTCTCCACCCGCTGCGTGGGAGAAACCAGCGTAACGGTTTTCGAAGGGGAGAAGCGCGAGCAGTTCGATGACGGCATCCAAAAGTTCATTGAGGAGGCGCGGAAGCTTGCTGCTTTCAGGCATGTGGAGGGTGTCACGACAGTCTATGACTGCTTCCGGGAGAATGAGACGGCATATATTGTAATGGAGTACCTTGAGGGACGGACCCTGAAGGAAATCATTGAGGAGAAGGGACCGCTTTCCTATGAGGAGGCAACGGGATATATTGTGCCCATCCTGGATGCCCTGACAGAGATCCATAAGGACGGACTTCTACACAGGGATATCTCGCCGGACAACATTTTCGTCACGAATGACGGCAGAGTGAAGCTGATCGATTTCGGTGCGGCACGGTATGCCACAACCACACATTCCAAGAGTCTTTCGGTAATCGTGAAGCCGGGCTATGCGCCCCAGGAGCAGTACCGAAGCCGCGGCGATCAGGGACCGTGGACGGATGTGTATGCCAGTGCGGCCACTTTCTATAAGATGATCACCGGCATCACGCCGGAGGACAGTATGGAGCGCGGGGAGAAGGATGCCCTGAAGCTCCCGCGGAAGCTGGGGGTCCGGCTGCCGAAGAATAAACAGAATGCGCTCATGAATGCACTCAACCTGAAGGTGGAGGACAGGACGCAGTCCGCGGAGGCCTTTAAGGAAGAGCTTCTCAGTGAGAACTTTGTGCAGCGCAGGAAGAACACGCTTAAAAAGATGGATATCGGGAAGTGGCCGCTCTGGCTGAAGATTGCTTCCGGTACCGGTGTTTTGGCTGTCGTAACGATGATCGTGCTGCTTCTGACCGGTGTAATTAAGTTTGAGTTTCATAACGGAAGGCTTCGGTTTTCTGTGGGCGGGGATGATACCCGTGTGCCTGCGGTGGTGAATTATACGCTCGCGGAGGCGGAACAGAAGATTGACGGTGCCAAGATGATCATGCAGATCGTGGATAAGCGGCACAGCGATGAAATCCCACGGGATGCGGTGCTGTCGCAGAATATCCGCAGCGGAAGTGTAGTGCCCAAGGGCTCGGTTTTGGAAATCACAGTAAGTGCCGGCGGCGAGATCATTTATCTTGAAAACTATGTCGGGAGCGGCGGTGCGGAGAGTGCCGCAGCGCTCGAGGAGATGGGTATGATCTACTTCATTGAGGAAGAGGAAAGTGCCTTTGCACCCGGTTATGTGCTCTCCCAGAGCGTGGAGGAAGGAACCGGTATTGAAAAGGGAAGCCAGATTACGCTCCGTGTTTCGAAGGGCATTGCTTCCTATGATCCAAAGAAGAGTACATCTGTGCCTGAGCTTACCGGAGTGAGTCTGGATGACGGGCTTACGCGGATCCGGGAGAAGAATCTGTATATCACGGTGATCGGGCAGGAATACAGCGATACCATTCCCAAAGGGCAGATCATGGCCCAGGATACGTCTGCCGGGAAATCGGCGAAGGAAGGGGATGTGATTGGCGTTACCCTTAGTCTGGGACTTCGGACGGTGCATGTTCCCGATGTGCAGTACAAATCCCAGTCGGAAGCTGTACAGACTCTGGAAGGACTCGGCCTTGCCGCGGTTCTTGTGGAGGAAGACAGTGATACGGTTGCGAAGGGAAATGTCATCCGGCAGAGCGTGGAGCCCGGTACGGAGGTCACTGTTTTCACGAATGGTGTGCCGACGGAAATCACGTTGTATATTTCAAAAGGAAATCCGCTGGCCGAGAATGCGCCGGAGGTGAAGAATACCGAAAGCAGTACAACCGAAACGCCGGTAACGGAGGCTGCCACGAAGCAGGTTGCGGAGAATACGACGGAAACCCGGGAGGCATCTACCCAGACCGTGGCAGTGCAGGATCCGGTACAGGAAACATCCACGCAGGCGTCCACACAAGCTGCCACGCAGGCACCGGTGGATACGACGGTGGCGGTTCCCGCAGTGGAAGGAAAGAGTCTTTCCGATGCCAAGAGTGCCCTTTCTTCGGCAGGTCTCGTGACCGGCAGTGTATCTTATGAAAATACGGCGGATAAGTCGCTCGATGCGAAAGTAAAGAAGCAGGGAACCGCGTCCGGAACGAAGGTGGAGAAGGGAACGGCGGTTAATCTGACAGTTTATCAGTATAATGAACACACAGGTAAGGCCGAAGTACCCGATCTCAGCGGTATGACGGAGAGTAAGGCGGCAGCGACGCTTTTGGCGGCGGGACTTTCGCTTGGTGAAGTGGGATATACGGAGGTTTCCGGAAAAGCATCCGTGGATAAAACGGTGGCAACGCAGAGTGAAAAGGCCGGCGGCTGGATTCAGACAGGGTCTAAGGTCGGAATCACGCTGTACCGGAATATCGTTGACTGGACCCTTGCTGCAAATGTACCCAGTGGTGCGACTGTGGTCAGCCGGAAATGGGTCTATGACCAGACGGTGACGGAATATAAGGATTCGACCTCTTCGACGATGTCGGGTTGGACGCTCACCGGCTCGGAGATCAGCTCCTGGAGCCAGAGCGGCGGGGAGAGTGACTGGGTAACCTCTGTTCCGTCCAATACGGATACGGCGCATTACGAGGTGACAGCGACGGATAACGTGGCGGCGGTGACGAAGACGCAGTATCAGTATTCGCGGTATTACGGAAAAGGTGACCAGTGGTACAAGGCGCTGCCGTTTAAGAGCGGTGTCTGTGTCAATTATGAGACGACGAACTGGCTTGACAGTCCGCTTCCGGATGAAGGAACGGATACCATTGCGGGTGGCCAGTATGAGCAGTACGGCCGCGCTTACGATACAAACGGTAACAGTACGGGTACATATAAAACCGGCGGCCGCTGGGATATCTGGTGGTACAATCAGACTACGCAGACGGTTGAAGTATCCGGTGCCTATACCCGGTACAAATACATCACGAAGGTACCGGTCTATGTGTACCATTTCGAACGCACGACCGTAACGAAGAATCTAGAGTCCGATACAGCCGTAAAGGCAGGAAAGGGAATCAGTAACGTTCGGGAAATGTGTACCTATTACATTCCGTAGGGGGGAATCGTATGAGAGTGATCAGATGTCCCAACAGACATTTCTATGATGCAGATAAATTCCAGACATGTCCGCATTGCAGCGCGTCCGGTGTGGCGCCGGCAGCGCAGCAGCCGCCGGTCAGAGATGAGTATCCGGCCCCGGTTTACGGCTCACCCGATATGATGAGCGGGAAGGGTATGCCGGCACCGCAGGTAAGAGCAGAGGAACAGGATGCTGCAAATCGGGCACAGAACATGCAGGGGGGCGATTTCGGTCCCGGCCTCATCTACGGTCCGCCAAGCATGATGGGGAATCGTGAGAATCCGGGATACCGGCAGCCACTTAGGGTGAATCCTTCTGTAGCCGATTACGGTGAGGAGATGACCTCGGCTTACCGCGCGCAGCCTGCTGAGGCGCCCGGGTATCGGGCAGGAAGTGGTGCGCCTCAGCAGGGGCCGTCTTATCAGGAACGCAGTTCTGCTTCGGCCGGCATTCAGGGATATTCACAGAATGTATCCGGAAATGAGCAGGGGGCGTCGGCTTATCAGCAGAATGCTTTCGGAAATCAGCAGGGAGCCCCGGCCTATCAGCAAAATGCTTCAGGAAATCAGCAGGGAGTCCCGGCCTATCAACAGAATGAACCGGCACAGGCACCTGCATTTAGTGCCGCGGGCGTAGCAGTCGCGCCGGCCTATCAGTCCCGGGAACAGGCGCAGGCACCTGCCTACAATGCCGCAGGCGTAGCGGTGGCTCCGGCTTATGATCCGAATGCG
>CACYDN010000056.1 GCA_902773185.1 uncultured Lachnospiraceae bacterium
GATTGAAGAGGCATATAAAACTTATGTCATGCAGCACCGTTTTCCGTTTACGGTTCTTTTCTTTACGCTCCCGATGGAGCAATGCGACATCAATGTCCATCCGGCGAAGAGAGAGTTCCGGTTCAGTGATGAAAAGACGCTCTTTTCCGCCTGCTATCATGCTGTAGCGGATGCGCTTTCCAATAGAGAAATGATCCCGGATATGGATCGGGATTACGGGCAGAAGGCGAAGCTGTACCAACCGCTGAAGAAAGATGATTCAAATACCGGAGTTTCGCAGGATTCCCGGCAGATGAAAACGGTTGAAACTATGCAGCAAATATCCGGAATGCATAACTCTGAAACGCTGAAGGACACGAGGCTGCCGTTTGAGAATCGTGTGTCTGCATCAGTACAAAATGAATCGGATTATCGTTATGAGAACAAAATAGATCCCATTCTTGATGAGGTTTCTGAATATAAGCATACATATCAGTCGTTTTCCGGTCAGTTGAGTACGGCCTCGGAAAACAATAATAAGAGAACAAACAGTTCTTCATCCGGTAATATAACCGGTGTGTCCGGAAAAACAGGGCTTGGCGGTGACAGTTATTCGATGCTTGAGGCCATGCTGCCGCAGTCTTACCGGGACAAGCTCCGGGTGCAGGAAACGGAAAAAGAGGAAGCCCTGGAGGCATCAAAAGAAGAGAGACAGAATTCCATACAGGAATTCAGACAGGATACCCTGACGGACGATTCCTATCTTTCAAAAGAGGCCATTCCGCATCACCGCATCATAGGCCAGGTGTTCCGGACCTATTGGATCACGGAATTTGACGGAAGTCTGTATCTGATGGATCAGCATGCGGCACATGAAAAGGTAAACTATGAAACCTTCCTGTCGGAATTTCGTGAGCGGTCGGTTGTTTCCCAGCAGATCTTTCCGCCACGTGTTTTCCATTTATCCGCAAAAGAGAAGGCAGCAGTCATGGAATACAAAACCTATTTTGACCAGACCGGCTTTGAGGTCGAGGATTTTGGCGGAAATGATGTGGCGATCCGCAGTGTTCCCGTGAATCTGATCGGGCTCGATGGTTTTGATATATTTGAAGAATTCTGTGCTTATTTATCAGAAGGTATCACCGGGCTTACAGAAGATATTTTTGTACACAAGCTTGCCACCATGGGGTGCAAGGCTGCCATTAAGGGAAATCAGACCATTACGGAAGCGGAAGCACAGACGCTGATCGAAAAGCTTCTGACGCTGGACAATCCCTATACCTGTCCGCATGGCAGACCGACCATCATCCGTATGACGAAGGAGGAGCTTGATAAGAAATTCAAGCGAATTGTGGAATGAAAGAGCCGCTGATCATTTTGGCCGGTCCCACCGGAATCGGAAAAACAGATTTGTCCCTTCGCCTCGCGAAGGAACTGAACGGAGAAATCCTTTCGGCCGATTCCCAGGCAGTATACAAGGGAATGGATATCGGAACGGCCAAGCTTCGTCCGGATGAAATGCAGGGAATACCGCATCACCTGATCGATGTGGCGGATCCGGCTTATCCGTATGATGTGACAGATTATAAAGCGCAGGCCGAAACATGCATCCGGGAAATTACCGAAAGGCATCATATGCCGATTTTAACCGGCGGAACCGGATTCTATATTCAGGCAGTTCTGTACGATATTCAGTTTACCGGAGAAATATCGACCGAAATCAGAGAAAAGTATGCGGCAATGGCCGAAGAACCAGGAGGCAGGGAAAAGCTTTACCGTATGCTTATGGAAAAGGATCCGGATTACGCGGCCACAACGCATGCGAATAACGTGAAAAAGGTGAGCCGTGCGCTGGAATTTATAGATTCGACAGGAACGCTTTTTTCGAATCATAACGAAACTGAGCGGGAGAGAGAGCCGCAATACGATGCCCTCTATTTTGTCCTTACCATGGACAGGGAAAAGCTTTACAGCCGCATTGACCGCCGCGTGGATATCATGCTTGAAGATGGACTCGTGGATGAAGTAAGGCGCCTTATGGATGCCGGTCTCGGGAAAAATCATCAGTCCATGCAGGCCATCGGATATAAGGAAATCTTGGCCTGGCTTTCGGGAGAGTGTTCGGAAGAAGAGGCAGTCGAAACGCTGAAACGGAATACGAGGCATCTGGCCAAGCGGCAGATGACCTGGTTCCGCAGGGAACGCGACACAATCTTCATCGATAAGACGGAGCGGTCCGATGATGATATGCTCGCGGATATTCTGAGAATAGTAAAAGATCATTATCAACTTATTTAAGGACAGTTCAAGCAAAAAAAGGAGTACATATACATGTCAGAAAATATATATAGAAACATGGGAATATCCGACGAGGTGTTTGCACTTTCGGAGGAAATTGAGGAGTCGCTTCGTGAGCGGTTTCATGATATCGACCGGATTGCGGAAGCCAATCAAATGAAGGTTCTCTGCGCTATGCAGAAGGTGAAGCTGGCCGAGGCGCATTTGAACGGAACAACCGGTTATGGTTATAACGACAGCGGAAGAGAAGCGCTTGAGGATATCTATGCCAATGTTTTCCATACAGAAAAGGCACTTGTCCGTTCTCAGATCACCTGCGGTACCCATGCACTGGCACTCGCCTATGGCGGAAATCTCAGACCGGGAGACGGCATCCTTTCCATCTCCGGGGAGGTATATGATACCCTGCAGGGCGTAATCGGTGTCAGACCGGAAAAGGGAAGTCTGGCGGAGTATGGAATCACTTACGATGAAGTGAAACTGCTCCCGGACAGCGGCTTTGACCGGGAAACCATCGCTGAAAAACTGAAAAATGAAAAAATACGGCTTGTTTCCATCCAGCGTTCCCGCGGATATTCTACACGTCAGTCCCTTCGCGTAGAGCAGATTGCCGAAATCATTCCCTTTGTTAAGGGACTTCGGCCTGATGTGATTCTGCTTGTCGATAACTGCTACGGCGAATTTGTGGAGACAATCGAACCTTCGGATGTCGGGGCGGATATTGTTGTAGGTTCTCTGATCAAGAATCCGGGCGGCGGAATTGCTCCGATTGGCGGCTATGTTGCCGGAAAAGCTGAATATGTGGAACAGGCGGCAATCCGTCTTACGACACCTGGACTCGCAGGTGAGGTTGGCGCCTCGCTCGGAAATACGCGTCTTCTGGCGCAGGGCCTTTTCTATGCACCGGCTGTAACCGCCGCCGCCGTAAAGGGAGCTATTTTTACCGCAAAGCTTTTTGAGCACTATGGTTACAAGGCATTTCCGGAAAGTGACAGCCCGCGGGCCGATATCATTGAGGCCATCACCTTCGGGAAACCGGAACTCGTACAGGCTTTTTGTGAAGGCATCCAGGCTGCAGCGCCGGTTGACAGCTTTGTGAAGCCTATCCCCTGGGATATGCCGGGCTATGACTGTCCGGTCATCATGGCGGCAGGCGCCTTTGTTTCCGGCGCATCCATAGAACTTTCGGCAGATGCTCCCATGAAACCGCCGTACACAGTATTCTTCCAGGGCGGCCTTACGTATCCGCACGCCAAGTACGGCGCACTCCTCAGCATGCAGAAGATGAAGGATGCGGGGCTGATCTAGGATTTATATTCTTAAATAATAGTTTGTACCCCATTTCATTTGTAACGTGGCTCTTTTTATGCTATAATACCACATGTGGTTGATTTAGCCCTGTGGGATACAGGATTTTGAAATCACCTCACGATGTTCTACGTATAGTTCATCATTCCTATACGGCAGGTTACCGTTCCTGCTGTATGTCCGCTCCGGAGAGGCGGAAAGGAAATGATAGATGAACGAACTGAAAATCAGCAACATGACGGATGCGGATAAGCCGAGAGCAAGACTGGAACGACTGGGGAGCGAAAGCCTTTCGGATGCAGAGCTTCTGGCGCTCATTCTGGGCAGCGGTACTTCGAAGTACAGTGCCATCGGTCTGGCGCAGCTGGTACTTGCGGCGCACCCTGTTAAAAAGGGGCTTCTGGGACTCCAGTATTTAAGCATTCATGAACTGATGCGGATACCGGGAATCGGAAAGTCCAGAGCTTGTCAGCTGCTGGCCGTTGCGGAGATTGCCGGTCGTACCGCCTGCGAAATGCGGCACAACGGCATCTACATGAATTCGGCAGGTGAAATTGCCGACTACTACATGGAACGTACGCGGTTCTATACGAAGGAGAGGGTATATGCCCTGTTTTTCTCCTCGGCCAATGAACTGCTCAGGGAAGTCATGATCTCGGAGGGGTCGGTGAACCGGTCGCTTTTATCTCCCAGAGAAATCTACCGGGAAGCACTTCGGTCCGATGCGGTAAGCGTTGTTCTTTTGCACAATCATCCGTCCGGGGATCCGGAGCCGAGTCTGGAGGATCTCATGATCACCAAGCGGATCAAAGTAGTGGGCGATATGCTTGGCATCGGTCTCATGGATCATATTATTATCGGCGAGGGAAATTTTATCAGCCTCGCAGAGCGTGGGTTATTGGAAAGTGAAATTCGATTATAAAAAGGATATCCATCCCAAATATCTTCTTTTAGTTTTGTCCGTGATCTGCATCGGACTTTTTGTGTTGTCCGCATTTACGGATGCGCTGCGTCCGGTGAAGCGCGGAACTGCCAAAATCATCATGCCGATGCAGGAGGGAATTGACAAGATTGCCGGATGGGTCGATGAAAAACTGGAAAAAAGAAGAGAAAACGATGATCTCCGGGCAGAAAACGAAGCTCTGAAAAAGGAGCTGGAGGACAAGGAACAGGCACTCTTACGGAATCAGACCGAGCTTTCCGAGCTTTCCGACCTCCGGAGTCTTTACAAGCTGGACCAGCTGTATCCGGACTATAATAAAACAGCCGCGCGTGTGGTCATGACTGACCCGTCCGGTTGGTATAATGAGTTTTATATTGATAAAGGACTGAACGATGGTGTCTATGAGGATTGCAATGTCCTTTACGGAAACGGCCTTTTAGGTATTGTTACCGAGTCCTATGACGATTATGCGAAGGTACGTGCCATTATCGACGATCATTCCCATATTACGGCGGAAATCGGCGAAGTCGGCACAGTCTGCACGGTTGAAGGCAGTCTCCGGAATATGGATGACGGCTACCTGATGGCCGTGGATATCAATGCATCGGCCGGTGTAAAGGCGGGCGATAAGGTGGTAACGAGCCGTGTATCCGACAGGTATCATTACGGTCTTATGATCGGATATGTGGA
>CACYDN010000057.1 GCA_902773185.1 uncultured Lachnospiraceae bacterium
TCGAATCAATCATAACACAATATATCAGAAAATGCAAACATTCGTTCATTTTTTTAATCATAAAAAACTGTTTTGACCTTGCATCATATTTGTGCTACAATGTCATGATGTATCTATATGCATATATAGGAGATTATTCAATGAGAGATAAGCTGCTTCACACACCGGAAGGGGTGCGTGACATCTACGATTCGGAATGCGAAAGAAAAAACAGGGTGCTCAGGAATATCCAGGATACCCTGCATCTGTACGGGAACAGAGATATTGAAACCCCGTCCTTTGAATTCTTCCAGATCTTTAACCATGACAGGGGCACGGCGCCTTCGAATGAAATGTATAAATTCTTTGACAGGAGCAACAATACCCTGGTACTTCGGCCGGATATTACACCGAGTGTGGCCCGCTCCGTTGCAAAATATTATCCGGAAGAGGAGCTGCCCATCCGGCTTTCTTATACCGGCCATACCTTTACCAATGCCCCGCAGCATCAGGGCAAACTCCATGAAAATACACAGATCGGTTGTGAACTCA
This sequence comes from uncultured Lachnospiraceae bacterium, assembly GCA_902773185.1. Lineage (GTDB taxonomy): Bacteria > Bacillota > Clostridia > Lachnospirales > Lachnospiraceae > Eubacterium_Q. The sequence goes on from CACYDN010000057.1 coordinate 532, forward strand.
TCAATGATGATTCCTCCGCGGCAGATGCCGAGATGATTGCCTGCGTGATCGACTGCCTGAAGGCTTCCGGTCTCTCCGAATTCCAGATTGTGATCGGTGAGATGGATTTCTTCAAAGGCATCATTGAAGAAGCGGGTCTCGGCGAAACCGAAGAAGAGGAAATCCGCGGCTATCTGAAAATAAAAAACTATTTCGGTCTTTCGGAGTATCTGACGAGACTTGCTCTGGATGACAGCGTGAAGAGTGTTTTGGCGTCCTTTGACCGGCTTTTCGGTGGTGAGGAAATGCTGGAATCCGCTGAGACACTGGTACAGAATGAACGCTCCCGTGAGGCTGTCCGCAGACTGAAGAAGGTTTATCAGGCTGTCAAATGCTACGGCTATGAAAATTATCTGTCCTTCGATCTGGGCATGGTAAACGGCTATCATTATTATACCGGTATCGTTTTCCGCGGATTTACCTATGGAACCGGTAATCCGGTTGCATCCGGCGGCCGATATAACATGCTGCTTTCCCAGTTCGGAAAGGATGCACCGTCCATCGGGTTTGTCATCTCCGTGGATGAACTGATTCTGGCGCTTTCCCGTCAGAAGGTGGAGGATCCGGTACCGTTCCAAAGTGCCGCTGTGATCTATTCGATCGAACACCAGCAAAAGGCGGTTCAGCTTTCGGTCGAGCTTCGGGAGAAAGGTATCCATACAGGGCTGATCCGGAAGTCTAAAAGGCATACTATGGAAGAGTATTATGCATATGCATCACGTTTTTCCATCGATCGTCTTTATACCATTTTAGAAGACGGAAATGTTGAAATCCGCGACAAGGGAGGCAGTCTATGCGATATCTGACCTTTGCCCTTGCAAAGGGGCGGCTGGCCAAAACCAGTCTGGGATTATTTGAAAAAATCGGTATCACCTGCGAGGAAATGAAGGATAAGGATACCAGAAAACTGATCTTTACCAATGAAGAGCAGAAACTGAAATTCTTTCTGGCAAAGCCCAGTGATGTGCCGACTTACGTAGAGTATGGTGCTGCGGATATCGGTATTGTCGGGAAGGATACCCTTTTGGAAGAGGGGAGAAGGCTCTACGAGGTGATGGACCTTGGTTTTGGAGCTTGCAGGATGTGTGTCTGCGGACCGCCGGAGGCAAAAGAAATGCTTTCCCGGAACGAGATCATCCGTGTTGCAACAAAGTATCCCGGCATTGCAAAGGATTACTTTATCAACCAGAAGAATCAGACCGTGGAGATCATTAAGCTGAACGGGTCTGTGGAGCTGGCTCCGATCGTCGGTCTTTCGGAAGTTATCGTGGATATTGTGGAAACCGGTTCCACACTGAAGGAAAACGGCCTGACCGTACTCGAAGAAATCTGTCCGCTTTCCGCAAGGATCGTGGTCAATCAGGTGAGCCACAGAATGGAACATGAACGGATCAGTAAATTCCTGACGGATCTGAACAAAGTTCTTCATGAAGAAGCATAAATTGTATTTAGCAAGAAGGAGCGAGAACGATGCGTATTATTCCCCTGACAGAGGAATCCAAGAAAAATCTACTGACGGAGCTGGTAAAACGCAGCCCCGATGATTACGGCGAGTACGAGAGCGTCGTAAAGGAAATCGTAAACGATGTCCATAAAAACCAGGATAAAGCAGTTTTCGCCTATACAGCAAAGTTTGACGGAGCTGAGTTAAATGCTGAAACCATCCGCGTAACAGAGGCGGAAATTGAAGCGGCATACAGCGATGTGGATCCGGCGCTTGTGGAAACCATCCGGAAGGCGAAAGAGAATATCCGTGATTTCCATGAGAAGCAGAAACGGAATACCTGGATCACCACGAAGGAAAACGGTTCCATCCTCGGCCAGCGTATTCTTCCCATGGCATCCGCCGGTGTATATGTACCGGGTGGAAAAGCCGCCTATCCGTCTACTGTTCTGATGAATGTGATTCCGGCAAAGGTGGCCGGTGTGGAAAAGATTGTGATGTGCACACCCTGCAATAAGGATGGAAAGGTTTATCCTACCACACTTGTTGCGGCACATGAAGCGGGTGTGACAGAAATCTATAAATGCGGCGGTGCGCAGGCAATCGCAGCGATGGCTTACGGAACGGAGAGTATTCCGAAGGTAGACAAGATCGTCGGCCCCGGAAACATCTTTGTAGCCATTGCAAAGAGGCTCTGCTACGGACATGTGAGCATCGATTCCATCGCAGGCCCCAGTGAGATTCTTGTTCTGGCGGATGAGACCGCCAATCCCGAATATGTGGCAGCCGATCTGCTTTCCCAGGCTGAGCATGATGAACTTGCGGCAGCTACACTGGTGACAACAAGTCAGAAGCTGGCAGAAGAGGTATCCGTCTGGGTGGACAAGTTCACTGAGCAGCTTTCCCGGAAGGAAATCATCCAAAAGTCCATCGACCGCTTTGGCAATATCTTTGTGGCGGAAAATATGGAGGATGCTTATGACTGCGTGAATGAGATAGCACCGGAGCATCTGGAAATCGTAACAAAGGATCCCTGGGCGGATATGACGCGGATCAAAAATGCAGGTGCCATCTTCCTTGGAGAATATTCCTCCGAGCCCCTGGGGGATTATTTCGCCGGACCGAACCATGTGCTTCCGACAAACGGAACCGCGAGGTTCTTCTCACCCCTCGGTGTGGATGATTTTGTAAAGAAATCCAGCATCATCTGTTATTCCGAAGCAGCGCTCCGGGAAGTAAAGGATGATATCATTACCTTCGCTACGGCCGAGTATTTGACGGCGCACGCGAATTCCATTGCCGTTCGCTTTAAAGAGGAGGAATAGCTTATGGACAGAACAGCACACATTACCCGCAAAACCGCAGAGACCGATATTGATCTCCGTCTGAATCTGGACGGCACGGGAAAAGCCAAGGTCGATACGGGCATCGGTTTTTTTGACCACATGCTGATGAGCTTTGCCAAGCACGGTTTTTTTGACCTGGAGCTTACCGTGAAAGGGGATCTATATGTTGATTCCCATCACACCATTGAAGATACGGGAATTGCTCTGGGACGCGCCATTAAAGAAGCGCTCGGAAAGAAAGAGGGCATTAAGCGGTATGCGTCTTTTGCCATGCCCATGGATGAAACTCTTGTTCTTTCCGCAGTGGATCTTTCCGGCCGGCCGTATCTCGTATTTGATATGCAGTTTACAACGCCCAAGGTCGGCTATTTTGATACCGAGATGGTAAAGGAATTCTTTTATGCCGTTTCCTATGCCGGTGAGATGAATCTTCACCTCAAAACGCTTTCCGGTGAGAATAACCACCACCTGATCGAAGCGGCCTTTAAGGCCTTTGCAAATGCACTGGATCAGGCATCCCGGGAGGAACCGCGCCTTGCGGGCGGACTGCTTTCCACGAAAGGGGCACTGTAATGAGTTTATCCTATGAGTTTTTAGCCTGTGGAGACCGCTCCACAGATGAATTTGTACCCGTGATCAAGGAAAAACGGGACAGCTATGACGGACTGATCGTGACGGATATCACGAAAAAGGCACCGCGCTTCGAAGATGTCAAGAAACTCCTCTATGCAGGTGCGGATTATGTGGTCGTCGAAGATGAAAAGATCTATCAGGAAGCGCATGACCGTTTTCAGGAAAAGGTACTTCGGAATATTGATGAGCTGCAGTCGCATCATCAGGAAGCTTCCGCCGAGGCGGTGATGCCGTTTTCCGCATTCAAAACGGATGCAAACGGCCTTGTTCCCTGTATCGCGCAGGATTACCGGACCGGCAAGGTTCTGATGATGGCTTACATGAATGAGGCTTCTTATCAAAAAACACTGGAAACAGGCCTTATGACCTACTGGTCCAGAAGCCGCGAGAAGCTTTGGACAAAGGGAGAAGAGTCCGGCCATTTCCAGCATATGCTGAGCCTGACGATAGATTGCGATAAGGATACGATCCTTGCAAAGGTTCGCCAGGAGGGACCGGCCTGCCATACCGGCAACGAAACCTGCTTCTTCACACAGCTCGTGGAAAAGGAAGCCGGAAACACGGCCAATCCGCTGACGGTGCTTTCGGATGTCATGGCAACGATTCTTGACCGGAAGGCAAATCCCCGGGAAGGCAGCTACACCAACTACCTCTTCGATAAGGGAATCGACAAAATCCTGAAGAAGGTAGGGGAGGAATGCACGGAGATCGTTATCGCGGCCAAGAACCCGGATAAAGAAGAAATCAAGTACGAAATCGCAGATTTCCTGTACCACGTGATGGTGCTGATGGCAGAACGCGGCGTCACCTGGGAGGAAATCATGGAGGAATTAGCCCGCAGGGAGTAAACGAAGCATTTTATCTCCCACAATCATGAGGATAGTTAATATAAGTAAGTTATATCGTAAAACAGGTTCCGCATGGTATGGTGCAATCGGGAACATGGACGGTCTCGGTACTTAGCGATTCACGAGCTTGAGCGAAGTGAGAGCTTAGTACCGCTAGGGCACCGTTCGAGAGCGAGAGCGTGTCCCGAGGGCACCATGCCATAGAGGAACCGTAATATACAAATATATACAGGAGATGAATATGAGACAGTTTACATCGAAGGAGCTTCGGAAGACCTGGAAGGATTTTTATATCGAACGCGGCCACGTGGACGTTGGCGCCGTATCCCTCGTATCGGATGGATCGACAGGCGTACTTTTTAACGTAGCCGGCATGCAGCCGCTGATGCCGTATCTTCTTGGAGAGAAGCATCCGCTCGGCACAAGGCTCTGCAATGTACAGGGCTGCGTCAGAACCAACGATATCGATTCCGTTGGTGATAAGAGCCACGTCACCTTCTTTGAGATGATGGGAAGCTGGAGCCTTGGTGATTATTTCAAGGAAGACCGTTGCAAGTGGAGCTTTGAGCTTCTGACAGAGGTATTCGGTTTTGACCGTGATCATCTGGCAGCAACCGTTTTTGCAGGCGATGAGAATGCACCGCGGGACGAAGAAGGTGCATCCTTCCGTATTGCATCCGGCTTCAAGAAAGAGAATATTTACTATCTTCCTGCCGAGGATAACTGGTGGGGACTGGAATACGGCCCCTGCGGTCCGGACAGTGAGATGTTCTATATTGCCGATGTACCGGATTGCGGCCCGAACTGCGGTCCCGGCTGCTCCTGCGGCAAATACACGGAGCTCGGAAATGATGTATTCATGCAGTATGAGAAGCATCATGACGGCCATCTGACACCGCTGAAGCAGAAGAACGTGGATACCGGCTGGGGACTGGAGAGAATTCTGGCCTTCCTGAACGGTACCAAGGATGTATATAAGACGGATCTCTTTACCGGCGTCATTGCTTATATTGAAAAGGCTGCAAATACAACCTATGGGGAGGATGAAAAGCTGACTCGCTCCATGCGTATTCTGGCCGATCATATGCGCACCGGTGTCATGCTGATCGGTGATGCGGCAAAGCTTGTTCCGTCCAATGTCGGCGCGGGCTACGTCCTTCGTCGTCTGATCCGCCGCGCTGTCCGTCACGGACGTATGCTCGGACTCGGCAAAGACCAGCTTCTGGACATTGCCAAGATCTATATCGATGATGTTTATGATGACAGCTATCCGCTTCTTGCAAAGAACCGCGACTTTATCCTGGGCGAACTGGAGAAGGAAATTCTGCGGTTTGAGAGTACGCTTGAAAACGGCATGAAGGAATTTAAGAAGATTCTGGAAGAGAAAAAGAGTGCCTCCGCAAAGGAAATCGACGGAGACTCCGCTTTCTATCTTTACGATACCTTCGGGTTCCCGCTGGAGCTTACTGTTGAAATGGCTGAGGAAGAGGGCCTTCAGGTTGATGAAGCCGGCTTTGACAAGGCCATGGATGCCGCAAAACAGAAGGCAAGAGAAAACCAGAGTTTTTCCGCAAAACTGGATACAAACAGTGATGTATTTGAAGCAGTCGATGCAGCTGCAGGCATGACCTTTACCGGTTATGATACCGTAGAAACGGAAAGTGAGATCAAGGCCCTTTCCGATGGAGAAAAGCTGGTGGACAGCCTGTCAGAGGGTATGAGCGGTTCCGTTCTTTCCATGGAAACACCGTTCTACGCAACAATGGGTGGTCAGTGCGCCGATACCGGCGTGATCGAAACCGCATCCGGAACCTTCGCGGTTGAGGATGTTGTAAAGCTGAAGAGCGGCCGGTTTGTTCATCTGGGAACAGTTATAAAGGGAAGCATCAAAGCCGGTGAAAAGGCAACTCTTAAGGTGGAAAGCGGCAGAAGAAGTGATATCTGCAAGAACCATTCCGCGACCCATCTTCTGCAGAAGGCTCTGAAGCTCGTACTCGGCGATCATGTGGAGCAGAAGGGTTCTCTTGTAACCGACGGACGCCTTCGTTTTGACTTCTCCCACGGTCAGCCCATGACTGCTGAGGAAATCAAAAAGGTTGAAGCCATCGTGAACGAGAAAATTTCCGAGGATTACAAGGTTCGTACCGATGTGATGTCCATTGAGGACGCAAAGAAGACCGGTGCTATGGCACTTTTCGGCGAAAAATACGGCGAGACCGTCCGCGTTGTCAATATGGGTGAATGGTCCATTGAGCTTTGCGGCGGTACACACGTAGCTCATACCGGCGTGATCGGTTCCTTCAAGATTGTTTCCGAAAGCGGTATTGCAGCCGGCGTACGCCGGATTGAAGCCCTTACAGGCGACGGTGCAGCGGCATATTATGCAGATGTGGAAGAGAGACTCTTTGCGGCAGCAAAACTGCTCAAGGCAGATCCGCATAAGCTTTCCGAAAAGATCACATCCCTTCTGGAAGAGATGAAGGCTTTGCAAAATGAAAACCAGAGTCTCAAGGATAAGCTGGCAAAGGCGGCCGCTTCCGATGTAATGAATGATGCAGAAGAAGTAAACGGCGTGAAGATCCTGCCCATGAAGCTTTCGGATGTGGATATGAATGCCATGAGAACCCTTGGCGATGATATGAAGCAGAAGCTTGGCTGCGGCGTTGTCATCATGGCCAGTGAAGCGGGCGGAAAGGTGAATCTCCTTGTTATGGCTTCCGATGATGCCGTGGCAAAGGGCA
>CACYDN010000058.1 GCA_902773185.1 uncultured Lachnospiraceae bacterium
AGCAGCTGGCAAAGAATGCGGAAAAGAATAATAATCTGAAAAACGAAGTGAAATCGGAAGCAGGGCCGCATATTTAAGATTTTCCTTATTTTGTTCCGATATGATTTGTTTGTTGCTGTTTTGTTGCACATCTTGTGTTATGATGCGTCTGACAGTCGGAAAACGATGAAAAATGTTTTCCGACAGCAGAAAACAAATCCATTTATGTAATTGTAATTTAGGAGGATAAAAATGAAGGAAATTGATGAGAAGGACGTTGAACAGAAGGTTGTTGAAGAGAAACCGGTGAAATATGCACCGACCGAGAATCTTCAGAATATGACAGATATCGATGCCATCTTTCAATTAGGGAAAGATGCCAAACTTACAGAGGCGCATGGACATCGGGTTGCAGAGCTGCTTGGCTTCATTAAACCGACCGATGAATGGAAAAAAAGCAGAGATGAACTGAATCAGAGAGTAATATTTGATGAAAAGGGAAATGATATCAGGCCTGCATTTAGAGCGGCATCCTTTCATGATGGGGATAATCGTCAAACATCTGTTTTCATTACATGGCTGATGGGAGCGAAGGATATGTCCTTTTCGGATGCTCTGAAGATGGGACCCGCTGTAAACGGCTTTGATAATTATATCAAAGAATTCCATTCGTTTTTGAAAGCACATCCGGTGAATGGTCAGAATGCGAAGGAAAACACAGAGGCATGGGCACGAATTTTCGGGGCGGCAAATGATAAGATCAAGGAGTATCGGATTCCGGTTGTTGATTATTTGGATCGCGATAACTTACCGGAAAATGCAACGGAAGTATTTGCTGTGTTTGCGACCATTAAGGATATCAGTCAGGAATACAGCTGTCTTCGCGGGGATTCGAAGAGGTTAGGCTGGATTCAGGATGTGTTCGGCGGTGCGGATAAGATGGCTGAAAATATGGATCCTGTTAATGTACTTGATGGGTTTACCCGTGAGTTTAATAATGCTTTTGTTGATAATGGTCTGTATGTCACCGTCAAGAATTCCGGCGATCTTCCGGAGCTTAAATATAGGATGGCGGCTGATGCCAGACTGAATTTCACGAAAATCATTGCTCCGGCTGCAGCAGGTAAAACGGTTGGAGAAATTATGCAGGCCCAGAAGGCAGCCGCATTTTACAGCAGTTATATGGCTGCTGCCAAAACAACTGTTAAGTATGAGGAGAATGAAGCACGTGATTATCTGGCCGGTAAGAAAGAAATCTCAGATAAAAGATTTTTGGATGGATATAATAACGCAAAGGATGAAGCCAGAAAGAATTTTAATGCAACACCTGTCAGTGATGTCGCAAATTTCAGAAATGAGGTGCTGAAGTATGCAGCACCGCTTAAGGGAGAATCCGATGAAAAGGATCTTACAAATCGTGTGTTTGGTAATCGGGAACCGAAGGATTTTGCAAGCTTCCTGAATTCGGATCATCAGGATGTCCAGACGTTAAAGGCAAATATTAACAAATGCTTTAGTCTGGTATTTGACATGGGGGATAATGCCAAGTTTTTCAGAATGGCAGGTGTAAAGTCGCAAACAGATCTCTTTAAAGTAGACGGAAAGACGCCGAAGGAAATCTGGGGTAAAAAGTATTCCTTTGTTAAAAGTGAGGCTGAGCTCGATATGCTTCTGAAAGCCGAGCTTTATAAGGAAATGCTTCACGGAAAGAGTAATATCACCTGCGATACCTTTGTGATCAATAAGAATGACAAGATTGTCAAGATCGGTGATTACCATATTATGCATGACCAGGCAAGTATGGATAAAAAGGTGGCATATCTGAAGGGCATCCGTTCCCTGCATAACAAATACGACAAGATGCTTAAGGAACTGATCGCAACCCAGGATGATAAAGAAGCCAATCTGGTATCGGGAAAGGAAGAAGGTTCTGCCAGCTACAAAGCTATGTTTGCTGCCATAAAGAAATTGGTCGATATGACTGATTTTGAGAAAAAACAGATGACAGTGAAGGGCTTGGAAAGTGCATTGCAGGATCTGAAAAAAGCATCCCATGCGTATTACAAGGCGCATACGGGAATTCATATTTTCAGTGCGGTATTTAAGGACGGTAAGAAGCGTTTGAATATTTCCGACATCAACAGAAATGAAGGATTTAAGGAAGATATTCAGCTTTTGAAGGACATCGTAGATGTTGCCGGAATCGATATTATTGCCAGCTCAAATATGGCGCATGACTTTTATAAGCCTGATGCAATGGATATTTGGGAAAAGATGCAGCAGGAATCCCGGATCAGAAACGACATTCACTCCTTCACAAGTCTGAAGCAGCTGGATGAGGCAAACAGCAAGACCTTTACCATGATTCAGAATAAGGCAGCCATCCGGAAGAAGCTCGATACCGTTGAGAAGAACGATCTGAGCGGCGGCGGACTTGAAGCCCTTGATGGCATGTTTGATAAGCATCTGAGCGATTATGCGAAGCAGTACGTGAAGATGGAATATCTGGCAAGACTTAAGAATGCCGAAAAGTATTCTTACAGTGAAACGGTTGATGATCTGAACCGCGAAGTGATGGGAGAAGATTTTGCAAAGGAATATCATGAAAGCGTTGCCAACGTTATGAAGGATCCCAAATTCAGCGAGCTTTATCATAAGAATCCCAAGACCTGCATTGCCGAATACGGTAAGGTTGCTGAGAAGCAGGATAAGAAATACTTTGATACTCTTCTGAATGAAGGAAATGCCGTTTATACCGGATTATATAATGCAAATTCCAAGACAGCACCCGCAAGATATAAGGCAGGTTATTATCGTTTGAACCAGTGGAATAAAGAAATCATCAGCGTAGATTCTTTCCTGGAGAGTTATGGCAAAAACATGTTCCATAATAATGAATTATTTGATGAGACTTCGCCGAAGTATGATCAGCTGCAGAACGATGCATACGATGAGATCAGCCGTAAGCTGGCATTAAAGCTGGTTCAGGATGAAATCGATCAAAAGGGATTTGATGCCGGCATGGATATCGCAACAAAGCCGGAAGAGTTCAGCAAAATGCAGAATTTCATCAAAGAAGGTCTTAAGAACGAGAACTTCCTGAGAGACAAAGGATCTGCCAGTGTAGCCTTAGTTTCTAACAGAGTAAATATGTATAATAAGGCAAAGAAATTTGTGGTAGACGGTCTGGTGAAGGAAGATAATGAAAAGGCAAAGGCCAAGGGTGAGAACATGAATAATGTCCAGAAGATGGCCAATGAGATCAATAAGCAGAAGGAAATCCAGAAGAATGTGGGAAGTAACGTTAAGAAAAGCAGCAACGTTGCAAGTAAGGCTGCAATCTTTCAGAATGGTAAATTCTAGGACATATTCGGATTGTAACTGAAAAGAAAATGGGGAAGCTTCCTGTCATAAACGGTGACGGGGAGCTTCTTCGGTTTTTCTGATTGACGCCCGCTAATTGGCAGTGTTAGAATCAGATAGAATCAAGAACATACATTTTGTAGGAGGGGAAAAAAGTGACCTTCAGTTCAGTAACATTTCTGTTTATGTTTCTGCCGGTGACCTTCATTTTGTATGCGATCATCCCGCAGAAAACCGTACGGAACATTATTCTGGTTATTGCGAGCCTGGTGTTCTATGCCTACGGCGAACCGGTAGCGGTCATGATCATGCTGATCTCCATTCTGTTCAACTGGATCTTCGGTCTTTGGGCAGCGAAGGGGAGTAAACCGAAGCTTGCGGTATTCTTTGCGGTTCTTTTGAATATCGGTCTGCTCATTGCCTATAAATATACGGGCTTCTTTGCGGATCTCTTCAATGATATCACCGGTCTCAATGTGCCGGTTCCGCATATCCGGCTGCCGATCGGTATTTCCTTCTTTACCTTCCAGGGACTCAGCTATGTGATTGATGTCTACCGGAAAAAGGAATATGTACAGAAGAATTTCTTCTCCGTTCTTCTTTATATTTCGTTCTTCCCGCAGCTGATCGCCGGTCCGATCGTTCGGTATGAGGATATTGCGGCGCAGATCAAGGAGCGGGAGTTTAACATAGACCGCATCAGTCGGGGTATCAACCGGTTTATCTTCGGTTTGGGCAAAAAGGTTCTCATTGCTAACCAGATGGGTTTTGTGGCAGATACGGTATTTAATTTGAACGTCGGTGATGTGGGAATGGCGCCGGCCTGGCTGGGTGCTGTAGCATATACGCTGCAGATTTTCTTCGATTTCTCCGGTTATTCGGATATGGCCATCGGTATCGGCTGTGTCTTCGGTTTTGATTTCCGGGAAAACTTCAATTATCCGTTTGTTTCCGGATCTATTCAGGAATTCTGGCGCAGATGGCACATCTCGCTTTCCACCTGGTTTAAGGAATATGTATATATACCGCTTGGCGGAAACCGCAAGGGAAAGGCAAGAACGACGCTGAATAAGCTTCTGATCTTTTTCCTGACCGGCTTTTGGCATGGCGCAAACTTTACATTCATTGTCTGGGGTATGATCCACGGTCTTTGCCAGATGCTCGAAACCTATCAGATTGTACCGACGAAGAAAAAGTGGTTTAAACCGATCGGACATATCTATACGATGCTCGTCGTGATCCTGGCCTTCGTTCTTTTCCGTGCGGATACCCTTTCCCAAGGCATGACGCTGATCAGACAGATGTTCAGCTTCTCATCGGGCGCAGCCCCCGTGGACGCGAAGATCATGTCCTGTATGACGCTCCTCTTTATGGTTGCGCTGGTGTTTGCGGTCATCCTGTCGACACCGATCTTCAAGATTTTCCGGAAGAGTGCAGAGGATAGCGGTCATGCGAAAGCCTACAATTATTGTTCCTACATTGGCTCACTCGTGATTTTCCTGCTCTGCATCCTTTGCCTTCTGTCGAGCAAGTACAATCCGTTTATCTACTTTAGATTCTAAGAAGAGAAAGAAGAAAAATGAGTAAAGGCTTTAAAATCATCTACATCGTATTATTCTTCCTGGTGTGCTGTCTCCCGATGGCGCTCATGCCCTTTGTGAAGAACAATGCGGAAATTGAAAAACGGGAACTTGCTGAGTTTCCCAAATATATGGAGCACGGCAGACTGAACGTGGACTTTTCCACCCAGTTTGAGAGCTGGCTGAATGACCGGATTCCTTACCGGGCCGAGCTTCTTTCTACTGCCAACCTTTTGAAGAGTGAAATGCTTCATGCACCGTCCTCCAACGTCATTGTCGGGCAGGAAGGCTGGTTGTTCTATGAAACGGAATCCATGGACTATATGGATACCAATGCCATGAGTGACTGGAATATCAAAGCGGCCGCAACAACGGTTTCCCTTCTGGAAAAAGGCGTTGAGGCGAAGGGTGGCAAATTTACTTTTGTACCCATGCCTAACAAGGCTTCGGTTTACGGGGAAAAGATGCCGAAGTGCTACAATGAGGCGGATGAGAACAATCTCAGCCGTTTAACGGAGGCTCTCCGGGACGAGCATGTAAATTTCGTGGATATGAAGGGCGAACTGACGGCGCATAAGGATGAGGGCCTTTTGTATCACCGCCGGGATTCCCACTGGAACTACCGCGGTGCGCTTCTGGGCTATAATCTGATCATGGACAGCCTCGGAAAAGAACATGAAACCTATGCCGATGCCTCCTATACGGTCGAAGAAACCTGGCGGGGCGATCTGGATAAGCTTCTGTATCCGGCAGGCGGATTTATGGATGATCAGGTGAATTACGATATCCAAATGCCGAGATTCATGTTTACGAGTCCGGCCAGTACCAGTTCGCCGCAGGAACAGCTGGAAAACTTCATGAGCGACAAGGAACAGGGCGATGACCAGTTCCAGTCGAAAAATATGGAAAAGAAGGATGGCAGCAGCCTTTATATGGTGCGGGATTCCTTCGGCCGCGCACTGCTTCCGTATTTCATTGCGAATTATGAAACGGCGCAGTTTAAGCGTACGGATTGTCCGGATGTGGCTACGCTTGCCGAAAATACCGATGTGGTCTATGAGATCGTTGAGAGAAATCTTAGCCGCATTGTAAGGAAAACACCGTTCATGTATGCACCGGAGCAGGAGGTTATTCCCGCGGGACAGCTTTCCGAAGGAGCGGATATCCGGAATCAGGTGACCGGTTACGGTACCTATATTTTCGGCAGTCTGCCGGATGATCTGTCCACGGACTATGTACATGTTTATGTTACGCTGGAGAAGGACGGAGAAACGCATCATTTTGAGGCTTTCCCGATCTACGATGCGGATTTGATGGGAGATAAGGATTCTTCTAACGATCTGGCATATCTGGAAAAGAAGGGCTTTTCCGCTGTCATTTCGCCGGAGTCGGGTCTCACCGGCAGCTGGAATGTGACTGTTCTCGCAGACGGACGGCTGTTTACGGGCGGAACCGTGTCCTTTGGTGATTAATCAATTTTCATAGCGAGGCAGGGTGCGTGTGAGCCGCTTTTGGTAAATATGTGAATAATAATAAAAAATTGATGGATGAATCCCAGATTCTGCAGAATTATTGTGTTTTGTGTGGATAAAGGAGAAAAACCATGAGAGATTTTGATAAGTTTAACTTTCTGATGGATAATGAGAGCGGTGAAGACGATGTGATGGTGCTGAAAAATGCGGATGAGGAAGTTGTCACGAACCGTGAGGAAATGGAAGAGAAGTACGAGGAGTATGTGCAGCAGATTGTTTCCATGGAATCGCTTCCTGAGGATAAATCGATGGCTACCGGTGTTGTGGCGGCCGGCATGGCAGCCGGCATGCTGAAGGATTCTCCGGCTACCGAGCTTTACAGTGAACGGCTGATCCTGACAACAGCTAAGAAAATCCGGACTGCACTCAATCTGGACGGGCTTTCCCGTGCGGAGCTTGAGAGAATGGCCAGATCATCGGATAAGCTGCAGGCTGCAGCAGCAAAGCGTGTAATTGAAATGTACAGTACACCGGAACGTCAGGAAGAGTATATCCAGAATATGCAGCGTCTTTACCGGAATATGGCTGAAAACAAGAACAGAAATGCGGAATACGCCAACCTTGTAAAGAAGGTTAAGGTCATCGCAAGTATGAACCCCGCGGATGCAAAGGATCCGGAGAAATCCACGCACCTGATCAAGGACAGCTTTGATCTGATGCGCGCCATTGATATGTATACAAAGGGACGTTCAAGAGTGCAGACATCCAATACGGCAAAAGAGAATTTCAGCAATGCCATGGATGCGCTTTCCATCGTAAACAAATATGTTCCGGGAACAAAGGATATCTGTAATAAGCTGGTAGACCGGATCAACAATGTGCGCCTGGCGGACACCAGCAATAAGAAGGAACTGGTAGACCTGGAGAAATACGGCGCGAGCCGCGCGGAAGAAGCGGCCCGCCATCGCGAATCCCTCCTGAAAAACCGCAAGCTCGAGCACAAGCAGGAGATGAAGCCGTTAGGCGTTTAGTGTATTTGTGGCTTAGAATAAGACAGTGGGTAATATGACTGATTTCAGACCGTAAGCGGTCTGAAATTAGTCATATTACCCACTTTTTTATATCTTAAAGTTAGAATTAATAAACGCATAACGGTGATGATCCCGAAACACCCCATTGAGAAGGATTCCCCCGATCTCAATCCCTTCGTACTGAAAACCGAGCTTCTCCAATACACGGATGGAAGCGGGGTTTTCCGGCAGAACGCGGGCTTCAATGCGGTGAACCTTGTGCGTGGCAAGAATCCGTTCAATGCCGGCGCGGCAGGCCTCGGTGGCATACCCGTTATTCTGTTCATCTTCATCGATATCATACCCGAAAATGGTACTGTAATATGGATTTTCTCTGAACCGGACAAAGCTCATGGAGCCGATGATCCGGTTCGGTTCATTTTTAAGCGAAACATAGTAGTAGGAAGAAATGCCTTTGGCCATTCGTTCCGCTTCCTGTTTCTGCAGATCCTTCTGGTATTGGAGTGTATAGTATTCGTCTGAAAAAGCGGGCTCCGCAGCGGAGAAAAAAGATCGGTTTTTCAGATAGTATTGGAAGATCGGGCCGGCCAGATCGGGGTCGGAGCTCCGGAGTAGAAGTCTTTCGGTTCGTGTTTTTGAGGACATGGAAGAATCCTTTCTGCTTTGATGTACCGGTTATCTGAACATCCGGTTAAGCCTATTTGTCTTGATTAAATGGGTCTAAACGATTTATAATCATTTTAACTATCCGGCCCTGATTTGTCAAAAGTCAAATTGAACGGGACAGCGTAAAATTACCTACGGAAATTAAATGTGGGAATCCACCAAGGATAGCTGAATGTTCAGCTAAAAGATGTGCTAATTTTACTACACATTTAATCTCAATTCAATACTGGGCTCTGCCCAGACCCGTCCCTCGCCAGGAAGGCAGGGAAAC
>CACYDN010000059.1 GCA_902773185.1 uncultured Lachnospiraceae bacterium
AATAATTCAAGTAACGCGAAAACAGAAGCAAATGGTAGCAATGGTAGCGGGAAAGACAATACGGAATCGGAAAAGAAGGAAAAGTCAGCCGGTGACAAGGCATTTCTCGTCGGGACGCTTTGCTTCTCGTTGGTACTGGCGATAGGAATCTTTGTGCTTCTGCCGTCTTTTCTGGCGAACTTCTTATATAAGGTAACGGACAGTCATTTTCTGGTAAATCTCGCGGAGGGTGTTCTCCGACTCATCATTTTCCTGGTATATATCTGGGCCATCTCCAAGATGGAGGAAATTCACAGAACCTTTATGTACCATGGGGCGGAGCATAAGACCATCAACTGCCTGGAAGCGGGAGATGATCTGACACCGGAAAATGTGCTGAAGCATACGCGTTTCCATAAACGCTGCGGCACGAGCTTCATTTTTATTGTCATGTTCATCAGTATTCTTGTGTTCATGTTCATCAAAACGGATGTGATGTGGCTCAGACTGCTTTCCAGAATTTTACTTATTCCGGTGATATCCGGGGTATCCTACGAGTTTATCCGCTATGCGGGCAGACATGAGAACGCATTCGCGAACGTGCTGAGCAAACCGGGACTCTGGGTGCAGCGCCTCACAACAAAGGAACCGACCATCGATATGGCTGAGGTGGCAATCAAGAGTGTGACCGCTGTCATTGATGTTGATGAATATCTGCGGTGTGTAAGAGGAAACTGCTTCGAAAAGTAGTGTGGAAATTAAAAATAAGAAAGATGACAGATGATTGAACAAATAGAAAGAGATTCAGGAAAATATCCGGCTTCCAAACTTTTGGAAGAGGGACGGAAGCTTCTCCGGGATGCAGGCATCGATAACGATCGGCAGGAAGCTCTTATGTTTCTCTCCGAGGCATGCGGAAAGCCGGAGCTGACCTGGCTTCAGACAGAGCGTTTTGTTTCCGCAGAAGAGAAAAATAGATTTGAAGCGTTTCTAAAAAGACGGATAGCGGGCGAGCCTGTGCAGTATATCCTGGGGTATGCCTGGTTTTACGGATACCGTTTTCATGTAAGCCCGGACGTGCTCATTCCGCGGTTTGATACGGAGAACCTTGTGGAAGCCGCATTGAAGAGAGCGGAGGAAATTGAAGCGGAAGACAAGGAAGTGCCGGATAAGATGGTTCCGGGGAAAGAAGGTCTTCGCGTACTGGATCTATGTACGGGAAGTGGTGCCATCGGTCTTTCTTTTGCGGCTGAACGGGCGAAAAAAGGAAAAAGCACGCTTCTGGATCTCCTGGATATCAGTCCGGATGCCCTTCGGATGGCCCGGAAAAATGCGGAAGAAATCTACCCGGAAGCAAGACTTTATCAGAGTGATCTTTTTGCAGCAATGGATCCGGATTCAACGTATGATATGATTCTATCGAATCCACCGTATGTGACGGCGGAGGAGATGGAAGAGCTGCCAATCGATGTGAAAGACCATGAACCGCATCTTGCTCTGTTCGGCGGCTCGGATGGTTTGGATTTTTACCGGAAGATCACTATGGAAGCAGGAAATTACCTGAAGCCCGGCGGTTATCTGATATTTGAAATCGGATGTCATCAGGCAGAAGAGGTGAAGAATCTCCTTGAAACGAACGGATACTCGAAAGTTGAAGTAATCCGGGATCTTTCCGGCCTGGACCGTGTTGTATCCGCCTGCAAATAGTTTCAAAATCGTATCAGTTGATCGGAAAGCTCGGCTTTTGGAAGAAATATGCCGTCTACGCATGCGTTCCCACCCATTTTTTGGAATTTATGTGCTGGAAATTGATGTTATGTAAACAGAATTCCGGGAATTGTATTAATATACGGCTATTTATATAATATATATGCCTCGGGGATTTCTAAAATGGATGGGATTACGAAAAAAATGAGAGCATATTGAAATTCCACAGATTTAGTGAATATAGAGAAGCGGGAATATAAGATAGAAGACAAAGAAATCGAAAACCCATAAACAGAAAACAAATAAAAAAGATAAAGCAGATCAAGAAAAGAGGAAAAAAGAATGTTCGACAAATTGGAAGAATTGGAAAAAAAGCTGGCGGAGATCATGGAAAAGCTCAGTGATCCCAATATTGTGAACGACCAGAAGGAATTCCGGTCGCTCATGAAGGAGCAGAGTGATATCCAGCCGGTTGTGGAAAAATATCAGGAATATAAAGCTGCCAAACAGCAGCAGGAGGATGCCCTTGCCCTTCTTGATGAAGAATCCGATGAAGAGATGCGCGAGCTGGCAAAAGAAGAACTTTCCGAGGCCAAGAAGGCAATCGAGAAGTGTGAGAATGATCTGAAGGTCCTGCTTCTGCCGAAGGATGCCAACGATGACAAGAACGTAATTGTCGAGATCCGTGCGGGTGTCGGCGGCGAAGAGGCTGCTCTGTTTGCCGGTGAGCTGTTCCGTATGTACCAGCATTATGCGGATAAGAAACGCTGGAAGATCGAGATGATGTCCATGGATGATACCGGAATCGGCGGAATCAAGGATGCAACCTTCATGATTCAGGGACGCGGCGCATATTCCAAGTTGAAATATGAAAGCGGTGTTCACCGCGTACAGCGTGTACCGGAAACGGAGAGCGGCGGACGAATCCATACCTCAGCGGCATCCGTGGCCATCATGCCGGAAGCGGAAGAGGTGGATGTGCAGATTGATGAGAAGGACATCCGTATTGATGTTATGCGTGCCTCCGGTAACGGTGGCCAGTGCGTCAATACGACAGACTCTGCCGTGCGATTGACACATTATCCGACAGGAATCGTCATTTACAGCCAGACAGAAAAATCTCAGATTCAGAATAAGGCTAAGGCGTTTGCGCTTCTCAGGACAAAGCTCTATGACCTGGAGCTGCAGAAGGCGCATGATGCGGAGACTGCGGCCAGAAGAAGTCAGATCGGTTCCGGTGACCGTTCCGAGAAGGTTCGCACCTACAATTTCCCGCAGGGACGCGTGACCGATCACCGGATCAAGCTCACTTCTTACAGACTGAACGAAGTGCTGAACGGAGATATTGATGAGTTTATTGACGGTCTTACCGCCGCAGACCAGGCAGCAAAGCTTGCCTCGATGGAGGAAGAGTAAACAAATGATTTCTCTGCGTCTCCGTCTTCCGCTTTTTTCAGGGGTTTGTTTTTCTCTACTGTCTATGTATTCGTAAAGAATATGGAAAGGTTAGGTAAAACCATGGCTAAGGTAAAAAAGGTATATGAAAATATGGATCTTCTCCCCATCGGGCGGACCAGCGAGAAAATCACCGCCGGCTGTCTCTGCCTGGAGGGCGGTGCATGGAAGGGTCTCTATACGGTCGGTGTTCTGGATGCGCTGATGGAAGAGGATATCAGTTTCCATACGAATGTTGGTGTATCGGCGGGGGCAATGTCCCTTCTCGGGTATCTGTCCGGTCAGATCGGCTGGTCCATCCGAATGGATCTCAGCTTCAGGCATGACCCAAAGTATTGCGGCTTTTCCGTTGCGCCGAAGGAGCATTCTGTGACAGGTTTCCAATACCTCTATAAAGAAATCTGTCAGAAGAAGCATCCTCTGGATATTGAGCGTTTCCGCCAGAGTCCCATGCGGCTTGTGGCAGTTGCGTGCAATATGTTTACAGGTGAATCCGAGTATTTTGAAAAGGGTAAATGTAACATTACAAAGGCGATTTCGGCTTCCGCGATGGTTCCGTATGTTTCCCGTCCGGTGGTGATGAACGGTATTCCTTACCTGGATGGCGGATGCAGCGACAAGATTCCCTATGACTGGGCGAAAAACTGCTCCGGGGAGCGGAAGATTGTGGTCGTGAAGACGAGAGAACGGGAATACCGCCGGAGTGAGGAACCGAAGAAGGCGGCTAAGATTTTCTACAGGAAGTATCCGAATTTTGTACGTGCGCTGAATAATACGAACCGGAAATTCAATCAGATGACCGAGGATCTTCTCGAAGATGAGAAGGCCGGTAAGATTTTCCTTCTTGCACCGTCTAAGCCGGTTACCGTAACCCGGTTTGATCCGGATCTGGAAAAGCTGGCCGATCTATATTTCCTCGGCTACCGGGATATGAAGAACCGGATGGATGAGTTGAAGGATTATCTGAGGAGTTAAGCCGGTGAATCAGAGAAAGAATACTGAAAAGAAAAAAACTGCAGAGAAACAAATGAAAAAAACGGAACCGAACAAAAAAGGTATAAAAGAAAATCAGGGGAACAAGAACGGAAAAAAGAAGAGGCGCTTTCCGCATAAGATCATCCTGATCGTCAGTATCGTTTTGGTCGTTCTCGGGCTGGTCGGTGCTCTGATCAAAGGAAAAAAGGATAATAAGAAAAACGATTCATCCCAGTCAGCGGACGCAGATACCCGCGCTGAATTTGAAATTGCAACCTGGCAGGATG
Source organism: uncultured Lachnospiraceae bacterium (assembly GCA_902773185.1). Lineage (GTDB taxonomy): Bacteria > Bacillota > Clostridia > Lachnospirales > Lachnospiraceae > Eubacterium_Q. The sequence continues at coordinate 4,404 of CACYDN010000059.1, forward strand.
CGGAGGAGGCCGGTGGCAAGGTATCCGCGGCAAGGAATAATCTGATATCTCTGATCGATCAGCTGGAAACCACCGATGTAACATCCGTTTCGTATATGAAAGATATGTTTGACACTCTGGACGTGAAGTATAGCTCCATGACCGATCTTCCGGAAAATCTCAAAAAGGCCGGAGATGATTATTTCAGAATATGCCGGAATGAGGTGACACTGCTCATGGATCTTTATACGTCCATGTATGGCGTGCAGTCAACAAAAAGCGAAGCGGAAAAGCTTCTGACAACCGGGAGTGACGATCCGGAGGAATTCGAAGAAAAGTATTCGGAGGAGCTGGAGCTGGTAAGTGATTATGCCTACGGTATTGTTTGCCGGTCATATCTCAGCGAACCGCAGAAACAGATCCTGGGGCTGGTGGATGCTTTGCAGAAGGATATGGATGATTTCCACCAGGCAGTGGAACAGGATGACAGCGCGAAGCAGGAGGAAATCCGTCTATTGATCATGCGGGATCAGGATAATCTCATCAAACATCTGCAGGCATTTGACGAAACCATCACGAAGACCTATGCCGAGGAGTATATGAATCATCTGGTTTCGGTAAGCAAGATGATTTCCGAGGAGATTCGCGGAACAGCTTCCCTTGCGGAAGAGGAGATTTCCAAATATAAGTTCCAATATGATCTCTCCGGCGTTTATGTGATGACGGAAGCGGCTGAGACCATCGATCCGGCGCAATACGAAACCGGTGATCCGGTTCTTATACTCCGGGTGGCGAGCCTTGGTGAGGAAAGGAATGTAACCGTTACGTGTGAAATTCCGGGTTTGACCGAAAAAGACACGAAAACCGTCGCGGTAAGCGGTGATCTTCTTACTTGTTTCATTAAACCGGCCATGCTTTCCGGCGCGGATGTTTCAAAGGAAAGGGATGCGGAGATGCAGCTGAAGATCCTCAGCGAGGACGGCAGCGAAACACTCTACACGGAGAACTTCCCTGTGCATATTGATAAGCAAAATTGAGTTGCCGGGCTTAGTAGAGCATTTGAAAAGGAAATGAAAGATAAAGCAGAATAAAAAAGAAACTTTTGTAAGCGCAGCATATGTTAAATATGAGATAATTGTATATAAGAAAAATAAAAACCCGGGACATACGCCCGGGTTTTTAGCAGGGGAAGAGGGATTCGAACCCCCATGAACGGTTTTGGAGACCGGTATACTACCATTGTATGATTCCCCTGTAGCACAAGGGATAATTTAACATAGATACGAAAGAAATGCAAGGGGAAATTCATAGAAAATTCAGAAAAACCGTTTTTGATAATACTTTAATTTGATTTTCAATTGTGATATAATCCACTATGTATGTTTTGAAAGAATCTTTTGGGATTTTTTCATGCATTGAAAGTATTTTTGCCCATAAAAACCGAAAGCCGGATCGTATAGAATATATATTTATCGGAATTCCGGCAATAAACGCATGATGGAGGAAAGCCAATGCAAACGATAACACAGGACGAGATCAACCGGTGCCTAAGGATCATCAGCGATCTCTCCAAGTACTACGATGTCCGGGTTGTCGGACAGAAAAACCTGAAATTTGCCCTGATCGCTGCAACGATTGCAGACGGTCACATCCTGCTGGAGTCTGTTCCCGGACTGGCAAAGACCACGGCGGCAAAAGCAATTGCCGATGCCGTAGACGGAAGGTTCTCCCGTATTCAGTGTACGCCGGACCTTCTGCCCAGTGATATCCAGGGTACACAGATCTACAATTCCTCAACGGGAAAATTTGAGACCAGTATCGGTCCGGTATATGCAAACTTTGTTCTTCTGGATGAGATCAACCGTTCCAGTGCAAAGACGCAGAGTGCCATGCTGGAGGCCATGCAGGAGCATCAGGTAACCATCGGCGGCGTGCCCTACGCGATGCCCGATGTCTTTATTGTTATCGCTACGCAGAACCCCATCGAGCAGGAAGGAACCTACCTTCTTTCCGAAGCACAGCTTGACCGTTTCATGGTTAAGGTAAAGATCAAGTATCCGAAGGTGGATGATGAGGTCGAAATCCTGAACCGTATCGAGTCCGGTGTTATCACCAAGACCGATCCGGTGCTGAATATCGATGACATCAAGTACCTGCAGAAGACCGCTGACCGCGTTTATATGGATGCTGCCATCAAGAAGTATATTGCGAACCTGATCGCGGCAACCCGTCATGCGGATAAGGTGCTTCCGCCGGAGATGGCAAAGTACGTACGTACCGGTGCCAGCCCCCGTGGTTCCATCGCATTCATGGAGATTGCGAAGGCAATCGCCCTTATCTACGGACGCAGCTATGTAACGCCGGATGATGTCAAGCTTATGAAGCATGAAATCCTTCGTCACCGGATCGAGCTGAACTACTCCGCAATCGCAGACGGTGTATCCGTAGAGGATATCATCGACAAGATCGTAGGTGCCGTTCAGACACCGTAATCTACTGAATAAGCGGATTAACAAAGTAAACACGCCGGGACAAAAAGTGCAGCTGTTTGAAACGGCATACTTTGCAAAACAGAAAAAAGGAGATAAGAGAGTGAATTACGACGAACTCTCAAAAATTCAAACAAGTATCTATCTGGCGGCCGGCCGCAAGACCCAGAACCTTCTCGACGGTGATTATACCTCTGTCTATAAGGGAAGGAGTATGGAGTTTGACGACCTCCGGGAATATGTTGTGGGCGATAACATCCGCGACATTGACTGGAAGTCCTCTTCCAGAACGGGGCGAATTCTGGTGCGCCGGAACATCGCACAGAAAAAACACAATGTGCTGTTCATCCTGGATTCCGGGAAGAAAATGCGCGCGGATACATCTACGGGCGATGCCAAAAGTGATGTGGCTGTTACGGCGCTCGGCGTGCTGGGCTTTATCGTGAACCGCCACGGGGATGATTTTACCTGCCTCATGGGAACGGAAGAAAGTATTTCCTATAACTTTTTCCGGACAGGGAAGAACCATCTGCAGAACATGCTTTCCGAAGCGGAGAAGGAGATTGTGAAGGACAGCCGGAACAGCCTGAACCAGCTGCTCAGCTTTACCAACAACCACATCCGCAGGAATAAGATCATCGTGATCATTACCGATATCGACGGTCTGTCCACGCTCGACGAGGATATCCTGAAGGAACTCACCGCTGTAAACGACATCCTTCTCGTGAACGTGGATGATGCGTATCTGTTTGGCGATGATGTGTTTGATGTCGACAGCGGCCGCTACGAACCGGACATGGTTGCCCGGCAGAAGCGCCTCCGGGATGCCGAAAAGGATGCGCGTAAAAAACTGATCGAAAAGACAGAAGAGATTCTCAGACGTTACAAAATCACCTTCGTGACTGTCCGCTCCGATGAAGAGGCTGTGGACAAGATCATGGAATTATTGGAGAAACACAGATATGAAATTATCCGTTGACTTGCAGGATCCGTATTCTTATATGATCCTCTGGGTCATCCTGGCCGGTGCACTTTTCCTGGCAGTTCTGGTTGCGCAGATCATATTCCGCAAAAAGAACCCGAAGCCGAAAAAGGAAAAGAAAAAGAAACCGCCCAAGATCAAGACCCCGCCGAAAAAAACACTTATGCAGCTCAAGCAGTCCTATGCGGCTGAACTGGCGAACCTCGAGTACAGAGTGGCTACCCAGAAGGTGACCATCCGTGCGGCTTACCAGGAAATGAGCCTCATCATCCGGAAGTTTGTGGCGGAAGCTACGGGAATCCGGGTGGATGACTATACGCTTGAAGAGATTTCCCGCCTCAGAATGCCGATCCTTTATTCTCTGGTGCAGGAATACTATGAGCCGGAGTTTGCGAAGTATGCGATCTCCGATGTTCAGAATTCAATCAAGAAGACCAGGAGGGCAATTCTGGGATGGTACTAAGATATCCACTGGTATTAAAAATCGGAATTCCCGCATTCATCTTGGTGGTGATCCTTCTGTTAGTGATTAAAAGAAAGATCCACTACAAGGGCGGAAAGCGGGTGGCCAATACCAGGTTTGTTAAAAATCTGCCTGAGTACAGATCCATCTGGATCCGGTACCGGATCATTGGCATTCTTGCTATCCT
>CACYDN010000060.1 GCA_902773185.1 uncultured Lachnospiraceae bacterium
CTGCTTTTATTCGTTTATTGTGTTTTATTTTGTTTTGCTCAAGGTCCGAAAACCGTTAAACAGATAGATACCAAGCACCGCATTAAAGCCTACGGCAGCAAATACACTGAAGCGTTCCACGATTCCGAAATATTCTGCCGGAACTGCCTTCATCCCGATGGCTCCGACAAACATCATGGCAAGCGCTATGGCTGCCCAGATGCCCAGATGCGGCACGCCCTTCTTTTTACAGGATGCAACGATCAAAATAACCAGCGAAACGATTGAAAGCAGAACTACCGCTACCGTTACAACAATATGCATGACCTCCTGGAAAGATTCGATCTTCTTTCCGCTGTCATCGAGCGGGAACATCTTATAGCCCACTTCCGAAATCAGGTTCATGACGGCAAAGAGATAGATGCCTACACGAAAAAGCCGGGAGCCGATTTTTTTCTCCGATATTAAAATGCAGACACAGGCAACGCAGACCATCCCGCCGAAGCCGTAAAAGGCCGACAGCCTGTTCCAGAGCATTCTGGATGGTGCTTTTTCAGCTGAAAGATCACTGACGGCCTGCTCCATCCACTTGTACCCCGGAAAATCCATCGGCGAAAAGATGACAGCTGCCGCATAGGATAAAAAGGACAGCACACCCGAAAGACCCAGCCAGTTGATCAGTTTTCGCTTCTTCGTTTCGCTCATTTTCTCTTCCTTTCTCTACTGCGCTCCGATGCATTTCGCTTTGCAAAAGTTCAAAGCCTCCGATTCTTCCGGTTACGATGCGTGTTTTTCATAAATCCGGCAGAACTCATCAATATACGACTGCATCATATTTTCATCTGCCTCTTCCCCGGCAAAACGCCTGTCAAATTCATAATCCATAATGGCATGAACTGCCATGGTAAAGGAAAAGGCCGCAGCATCCGGATTCGGAAAATCGGCAATTCCCTTCACCTGCAGCGCATAGAAGATGGATTTCGTGGCATTGAGCATCGTCTTCGTTTCTCTGACCATGATATCCGCCGCCTTCGGATTGATCGACCGCTCCGACATGATGATCTTATAGAAGAGAAACAGCTGCGGATTCTCAACCATGCTCCGGTAAGACATAACCGCTCCCATCAGGATATCCCGCAGGGATCCTGTCAGCCGGTCGAAATCCATCCCGCCCACATTGGCTTTTTCTTTGGAGATATTTCTGAGAACCTCATACATCGCCTCCACAATCTCCTCCCGCGAAGAATAGTGGTTATAGAGAGAGGCCTTCGTAATACCCACCCGGTCTGCAATCTGCTGCATGGATACGGTCCCCAGTCCGTTTTCAGCCGCAAGCTCCAGTGTAGCCTGGATGATTTCCCGTTTTCTGTCCTTCATCGTTTCCGCCTTTCCGAATTCCGTCCGTGATACACAAACTCACCACGAACTACCTCTTGTTCGCCATAATACTACCGTTCGGTAGCTTTGTCAAGAGGAAATAATCCTGATTTCGTTTGTTGCAATCTTTTCCTGAAATCTGACATCGTGCTCAACCAGCAGCATCGTAGGTTCAAACGCCAAAATCAGCTTTTCGATCTGCATCCGGGAGAACACATCTATGTAGTTAAGCGGTTCATCCCAAATATAAAGATGCGCCGGTGTAATGAGACTCGCCGCGATCAGCACCTTCTTTTTCTGCCCCTCAGAAAAATCCTCCATGTTCCGGGCAAACTGTTCCCTCGAAAAATCCAGCTGCCTCATGACGGCCAGGAATAAGCTCTCATCCAACTCCCTCTCTTTGCAAAATTCCTTAAGAGATCCTGACAGGAAGGACGTATCCTGATTGACATAGGATATGATGAGACCCGAAGCAACCTCCAGCTTTCCTGATACAAGCAGTCCCTCACTTCGGCCATTGTCCGGAATGCCCGCCTGATTTAAAACAGCATAGAGAACACTGGATTTACCGCATCCGTTATCGCCGGAAAGAATCACCCGTTCTCCCTGCCGCACCTGAAACCGCAGGCCTTCAAACAGCCTCTCTTCCGCATCGGCATATTGCAGCGAAAGATCCATTGCATCGATCAGGACATCTTTATGAAACTTAAGCGGCTGCAGCTTTAAATCCGTCACGCGCTCAATATCCTGAAGAAGACCTTCCTTTTCTTCGATTTCTCTGTCAATGCGTGCTTCTACGGCTTTCACCCGCGACTGCATCTTCTTTGTCTTTGCTCCGATATAGGATCTCGTGGAAGCACATCTGTCGGGTTCCTTGATCGGGTCGTATCCTATTTTTGTGCTTTCGTTTTTATCGGCCCATCTGCTGCTCCTGTCAGCCGCAATTTTCAGCTTCCCGATTTCCTTCAGATGTTTTTCATTTTCCGCCTGCCGGAAGGCATCCATTTTCTCCTTGTTTTCCCACCAGGTCGAGAAATTCCCCGCCTGAACCTCAATGCTGGCCCTGTTTAATACCAGGACATGGTCACATACCGCATCCAAAAGATCACGGTCATGCGATACCAGTATGAAGCCTTTCTTCGAGGCCAGGTACTTTTTGACGATATCGCGTGCCGCGCCATCCAGATGGTTCGTCGGTTCATCAATGAGAAGAAATTCATTTTCATCCGCAAACAGCGCCGCCAGCATAACCCGTGTACGTTCTCCGAAACTCAGCGTTTCAAAGGGTCTGAACAGACATTCCGGATCCATGCCAAGCTGATTCAGCTGTATCAGAACCTGCCAGTTTTCAACCTGCGGCTTCCATGTTTCGATCAGATCCGTAGCATTCTTTTTCCGATCTTCCTCTGTCACTTGATAAGGAAAGTAATCAAACCCGGTACTGCTCGTGATACTTCCGCGATATTCATATCTGCCCATAAAGAGATTCAGCAGCGTTGTCTTTCCTTTTCCGTTTCTCCCGATGAGACCCAGTTTCCAATCCGTATCAATATGAAAGGTCGCATCCCGAAAAACGTCATCCGCGCTTCCGTCATAGGAAAACGTCAGATTCGTCACCTGTATTTGTGCCATTTACATCACCTCTCCTTCTCCATTGAGTAAGCTAGCTTGTTCAATGATGAGCGGTCGCCCAAACCCGCAGTTTGCAAGCAAGCTTGCACCACGGCTTTGGGCTCGTCGCTTACACAAAAAAAATCTGCTTCATGCCGAAAGCAGATTATACGTACAAATGAAAGCCCCTATATGCCGAAATGCACCTAAACAAATGACCTGATGGCTTCAAAATGAATACGATAATCCAATTCGGCATACACAAACAGGCCCATTCAGGCCATTGCACTTTTGTTCGCGTTCACCAAATCAAATTATCTAATCTCCATTTTTTCACCTATACGCCACAGGGCGCCTTTCTTTTATTGCTCGGTATCATACCATATTGCAGAAGATAATGCAATCAAAAACCGATGATTATATGAGAATCGGGAATGATTTCGGGGAAGTATTCCATGGAATCCGGTGCCGGATATCAATACGAATCCAGAAAATGGTATCTTTTCCCGTCCTTTTTATATTCGATGACTGTATCCAGATTCACATTCTCCACGCTCTTAAAGATATTGGATTCCACAAAAGGATTCTCCTTTTTCAGCGCCGCAATCAGCTTCTTTGTTTCCAGACGTTTGGATAAAGATTCCTCATCCTCCCGACCGGCCGCGCATGCCTCCGTAAAATGACAGGCACACCGAAGAAAATGCAGATCGTTGTAATCTCTCCACGCGCAGATATCGCTCTCCCTGACCAGATAAAGCGGCCGGATCAGTTCCATTCCTTCAAAGTTTGTACTGTGCAGCTTGGGCATCATCGTCTGAATCTGCGCCCCGTACAGCATTCCCATAAGGATCGTCTCGATCACGTCATCATAGTGATGCCCCAGCGCAATTTTATTACAGCCAAGCGCTTTGGCTCTGCTGTACAGATAACCGCGGCGCATCCTTGCACAAAGATAACATGGGCTTTTCTCTATCGTATCCACCGCATCAAAGATATCACTTTCAAATATCGTAACGGGAATTCCCAGAGCCTTTGCGTTGCTTTCGATCAGCTCTCTGTTTTCTTTTTTATACCCGGGATCCATTACAAGAAAAGTCAGTTCAAAGTTCATCTGTCTGTGTCTTTGAATTTCCTGAAACAGCTTTGCCATCAGCATGGAATCTTTACCGCCGGATATACAAACAGCAATATGGTCCCCTTCGCTGATGAGCCGATATGTTTTGCATGCCCTGGCAAAAGGTGTGAAGAGCTGCTTATGGAACTTCTTGCGTATACTCTCTTCCGCTCTTTTCTGTTTTTCCGTTACCGTTATCTCATTCATGAAAAAATCTCCCAAAACAGTTCTTACATGGAAGCCGAATCAGAATTTTTTCCCGCGATTCAGTTTCGCCATTGATGCCAGTGTGGGAATCTTCATGGGACAGATTTCCTCACAAGCCAGACTCTTGGAGCAGCCCTTTGCAAAGTGCTTTTTATATGCTTCCCGGATTTCCTCCTTATGGTTCGCACTTCGGGAGGCAACAAGATATGCATCATTCGCGAACTCTGCGCCATAGAACCTCTGTCCCTTGGAATAGTTCGGACAGATTTCCAGACAAAGACCGCATTTGAGGCATTTCGCAGCAGTATACTGATGTGTATGCTCCTTTGCATCGGTCGGCTGGTATTCCTCGATCCATGCACCGGAAACTTTCAAATTTTCCTGTATGATGCTGCGGTCCACCACCAGATCACTGACCGTGGGAAACTTTCTGAGCGGCTCCAGTGTGATCTCATCCTTCGGCAGATTCCGAAGAAATGTTTCACATGCCAGTGCCGGCTTTCCGCAGATTACCATGGCACATCCACCGCACATGCCCTGGAGGCAGGAACACTCCCAGGAAATCCGACCGGCAGGATTCCCGTCGATATCGACGACATCATCCTTATAATTCAGTTCATCCAGCATAGCCGCAACGCTCTTTTCCGGAGAACCCTCATAGGAAAAGACCTGCCAGTAGGGTTCCGTGACCGGCGACTGCTGCCTAAGAATCTTAACTTTCATATCTACCCTCCCGATCCAGTCTCGTGCGGAAGGCTCCGTCCGAATAGGAAATGATGGTTGCCGCCCGATAGTCTTCCCTCGTCTCCGGATAATCCTTTCTTATGTGCGCTCCGCGGGTCTCCTGCCTGCTCTTTGCCGATACGAGAGCAGCCTTTCCCAGCGCCAGGATTCCTTTCACGCTGTAATTAAAATACGGAAGCTCCGAACTGTCAAACCGGAGTTCATCCGAAATGTCCAAAAGGTAGGATGCATCATGGATGCCCTGTTCCAGTCCCGCCTCATCACGAACAATTCCCATATGCTTCTGCATCAGTTCAGCCAGCATATTCTTTACGTATACCACAGAAAACCTGCTTTTGGAATCAAAACCCGCCTGCAAATTTTGGATGGCCTCCTGAAGTTCATCGGAAAAGTCCAAAGTTGCACCTCCGGATTCGCCCGTCTCTTCCGATATAGCCTCTGCAGCCACACGTCCGCTGTAGACCGCAGCCAGAAGAGAGTTTCCGCCCAGACGATTTGCGCCGTGATACATGGATGCACATTCACCCACGGCATAGAGATGCTTTATATTTGTTTCATGCTTTCGGTTCACTGCCAGTCCGCCCATAAAGAAATGTACCGACGGCTCCACGGGGATGCTCTCCTTTGTGATATCCAGGCCCCTGTATTTCAGGCAGAGCTCATAAATCTCCGGGATTCGTTCCAGAATCTTCTTTTTCCCGAGGAAGCTGACATCCAGATAAATCTGCCGGCCCGTTTCATACATGGTCCTCGAGACCACATCCCGAGGCATGAGGTTTCCTCTCTCCCCGAATTTTTCTTCCATGAAATAAACGCGGTCTCCGTTTTCTTCATAGTAAAGCCGTCCGCCCTCTCCGCGTGCCGCTTCGGAGATCAGCATCTTCTTCTGTCCCGTCAGTATGGTGGTAGGATGATACTGGATAAACTCCAGATTCTTCAGCTCTACGCCCTGAAGAAATAGCTTTCCCGCCGCATAGCCGTCACACTGCGTCGATCCGGTGGTCTTTCCGAAAAGCGTATTCTGCCCGCCGACAGCCATCACAACCGCATCTGCCGTAATATCCTCCAGTGTATGGGCCGCCTCATTATAGAACCTCGCCCCATAACATATGCCGTCCCGGATCAACGCGGAATGAAAGTCCGTCCAAAGTCTCCGTTCGATCAGCCCCTGTGCCTCCAAACGGCGGGCCTCCATCACCAGCGCTGTAACAATCTGTTTCCCCGTGGAAGCGCCCGCGTAGCAGGTCCTCCTGTGGGACTGTCCGCCAAAGGCTCTCTGATCGATCTTTTCGCCGTCTGTCCGTGTGAATACCGTTCCCAGACGCTCCAACCATTCTACCACCGCCGGAGCCGCTTCGCAAAGCCCTGTTACCGCCTGTTTTCCGGCGATATAGCAGCCGCCCTTTAAGGTGTCCTCGATATGCGATTCCACCGAATCCTTCTCTCCCTTATGATCCAGCGCCGCATTGATTCCTCCCGCTGCCAGCACGGACTGTGCCCGCTCAGAGGGAAACGGGGAAACCAGGATTACCTTCATCCCCCGGTACGCACACTCGATTGCCGTAGTAAGACCCGAAATACCGCTTCCGACCACCAAAACCTGTTTCATGTCTACCCTCCGATCATACTACAATAGCCGTAAATCACAATGACAGCTGACGCAAGGAAAAAGAGTCCCGCGATCACCCAGACGATGCGATCGATCATCCGTTTTTTTTGCATCGACTCCACAGCGCCCAGCGTGACCAGTGCCCCGGAAAAGGACACGGAAATATGCAAAAAAACCATAGCAAAGAAAAATGCCATGATCATATAGTTCAGCAGCTTATACCCGGTTCCCGCATCCGCGTGTGCGATCAGGCGAGCGGAAGTATGCATATGTAAAAACAAAAAGAACAGCATAAGAACGCCACTGACTCTCTGCAGAATGGTCCGCACATTTGACCGCGGATACAGGATTTTTACTTTATTGTCATGGAAAACGGTTATGATCAGAATTGAAACGAGAACATGCGTCATCGCCAAGGTCATGACAATACCGGCCAAAAAGCCTATACTGTCCGTACTCACACCTTTCCCTTTCGATATAACAAACACAAACTCAGCCACCACGTGCGTAAGACAGGCCGTGATCAGCAAAAGCGCTATGACAGCATTTCCTTTCTTGAGGATCATAACCACCTCCATGCATTTCCGCAAAACCGGTTCATGTATCTCTTTCGCCCGGTATTATTTTCTCACCTGTAATTCCGCAATCGATACATAATGCTTCACATCGAACACTTCCGGAGCCGTTTCGTTCAGCATCCGGAGATGTTCCTCATCCCATGCGCGAAGCTGCGCTTCATCCATGGCTGCTCCCACGCCTCTGCAGGCGCGCATGCGGCCATGCCATGCTTCTCTCGTAAAGGAAACGTCTACCCGAAATTCCTTTTGCAAAACCATGTCAAAGCTCGTAAGCAGCTCTTCCGGAACATAAACGGGATGAACGGTATCTCCATAGGAAGACCAATTGGGATTATGCTTCAAGATGATCTCTTCGCTTTTTCCCGCAATCCTGTCCTCATAGGGAAGCCAGCCCATGTAGAGGATCAGAAGCTTTCCGCCCGGCTTCAGCATCCGGGCATACTTTCCGGCAATCGCCTTCGCATCCAAATACCAGATACACTGACATATCGTAATAACATCAAAGGTATCATCCGGATAATCCACATCTTCGGCCGGGCATGCATAGAATTCAATATCCATTCCGTTCTCTACCGAAAGAATCCTTGCCTGCTCAATCTGATTTTCCGAAATATCCGTTCCGATCCATTTCGCACCATACCGGTACATATTGCGCGGCAGAACACCGGTTCCGGTTCCGATATCCAGAACCTTCTGTCCATCCCTGCAGAGTCCCAGATCCAAAATACTTTGGTAGAATTCATCCGGATAGATATCCCTGTACTTTGCATAATCTTTTGATGTGTTTCCCCAATCAAACGTCTTTCCGTTATCAATATCCGAAAATTGCATATCATAAACCTCCTGTTTATCATTGTGCAACTTATTATCTCTTCTGCGCACTTCTTATTTCACACTCTCGCCTATCCCGTCATCCTCTTATATTCCTCAGCACACTTGGGACAGTCTGACACCATCAGAAATAGAAGACATCTTCAAATTTCTGATCCAAAGCAATACATAATATGAGGGCCAGTTTTGCTGTGGGATTGAATTGTCCCGTTTCGATAGAACTGATCGTATTACGGGAAACACCCACCATTTCAGCAAGTTGTGACTGCGACAATCCTTTTTCCGCCCGCAGCTCTTTCAACTTGTTTTTTAAGACCAATGCATCACCCATATCGATACCTCATCGGTTCATAATCTGTATCATCCAAGCGAAAAACCACGCAATCGCCGCAATGCCATAGATGATAGCTACGATCAGTTCATGTCTTTTTTGCAGCTTGGCATATTTGCAAAAGAACACGACCGAGAGTCCGGCCATAACCGCAAATAATATTTCATATGCCGGTCTTTCAAAAAAAATTCCATCCAACACGACAGCCATTGCTGCAAGACAAACCGTTACGATCCACCCCGCCCGGATACCTAATTTTGATATCTCAATATCGGCAATGTCTCTGTTCTGATTCTCGACCCTGCTTATTTTTAAAATATCATCTTTATTCATAGGACACCTCCGATCTTTTGCCAAGTTTTATTGTCATGCTCTCATTATACATATGCCAAGTATACTTGTCAAGAAGTTTTGCAAAGTTTTCTTTGCATAAATGTGTATCCTGATGACTCGCTTTCGCACATCGATACTCGATGATGTGGCCTCGTCAAACAGAATTTTGCATAAATGCAAATTCTGATGACTCGGCTTCGCACATATTTTTTTCAAAAAAATGAAAAAAACAAAAAAAGGGCCGATATTTGCAAAGAAGTTGCAAAGAACGGTTTGTTATAGTGGTACCAGAAACAGGGAAACAACCCGGAAATAAAGAAAAAAA
>CACYDN010000061.1 GCA_902773185.1 uncultured Lachnospiraceae bacterium
AAGTCCCGTAAAAAGAAAACCGGATTCCCAAAATACAAATCTGCAAAACACAGCCGTAAATCATATACCACAAATAATCAGCACGGGACAGTTTCCCTTACGGATAAAAGCATTAAGTTACCAAAGATTGGATCTGTGAAAGCTGTAATCCATCGTAAACCTGATGACAGATGGATCATTAAATCTGCTACCATATCACAGGAACCGGATGGTAAATACTACGCATCTGTTCTTTTTGAGTTCGATGATCCTGTAAATACCTATGTGGCAGATATCGATAATGCTATTGGCCTGGATTATGCCTCTGAGGGTCTGTATGTAGATAGTAACGGCAATGTTGGTACTAATCATAAATACTACCGTGAGAGCCATAGTAAACTTGCTAAAGAACAGCGAAGGTTATCACGTATGCAGGGTTCTAAGAAACATGAGGTCCGATCCAATAACTATAACAAACAGCTCCGTAAAGTAAACAAAATCCATAGACATATATCAAATCAGAGACTTGATAATCTGCATAAAATATCTACTGAGATAGCCAATCGGTATGATGTTGTATGTGTCGAATCTCTGAATATGAAATCCATATCTAATAAAGGTTTTGGTAATGGCAAAGCAACTCTTGATAATGGATACGGTATGTTTTTGTCGATGCTTGAATATAAACTATCTGACAGAAATAAGTATCTTGTCAAGGTAGACAAGTGGTATCCATCATCACAGATCTGTCATTGTTGTGGAACTCTGCATCCTGAGATGAAAAACCTGACAATCCGTACAATGAGATGCGATTGCGGCCTTACCATAAACCGTGACCAAAACGCTGCTATCAATATCTTACATGAAGGCTTGCGCATACTAAAGGAATCTTTCGAAGCCGCCTAAACTAAATAATACAGTAGGGATGGAATAGCCCAAACTCAACGCCTGTGGACATTGTGTAAGACGTTTCGTTACGTGATATCGTAGCCAACGCGGTAGTGGTTGAAGCAGGAAGCTTGGTTACTTGTAACCGAGTAGTTCACTCTATATTTGCATCGGGATCATGGCGATTACCGTCCTTTTGGGGTTCCTCATATACCGCGCGGCGAAAAGCTTCGAGAAGGGGCTTCTGAAAAAAGATGGGAGTGTGACCGTCGTTCTGGATGAAGAGGGCGTGTACTATAACAACCATGTGGATAGGCAGTTCAAGGTGGGATGGAGCGGCATCTCATTATTATCACCCCCATACAAACCGACAAATTGTCGGTAAAATCCGCTTGATTTACCGACAAAAATGTGGTTATATGTAATTGTAGGGAATTAGAAATATCATATGATTATTCAACGAGGCGACGATCAGATGGAACAGTATGCTCTAAGAAAATCTTTGCATGCAGAGGATATCAGGGGATTACGTGAAAAGATGGGCCTGTCTCAGGGCGATTTTTCACGTTTTCTTTCTGTGTCAAAGAGAACTGTTGAAAGGTGGGAGACCTCGAAAGAACCGATCACCGGCGCTATCGTGACGCTGTTTGAAATTCTTCAAAGGGAGTCTGACTGGGAGAAGGAATTCAGAATTCCGGAGAAACGGCTGAAGCTTCGGCTCATTTATATGTATGAGTCTATGGTTTGCACCATCATCGATGTTGATGAAATGGAAAGAAAAGTAAACATAAAGAATTATATAAAGAATCCCATGTTCCGTGCGTTTGGTGTTAATACGGAGCCGACATATGAAGACTATGAAGAATTCATAGAATCCAGATGTTTTCCAAAGACCAGAGATAAAATGAAGATTGAGCTGAAAAAAATCGGAGTCCCGTTTTACGATCCGATTCTCATTATTGAGAAAACGGAAGGGAGAATGGCGGATGACAGGTTTTGGATACATATCGAGAGGTGAAGCATGATCACACTGATAGATGATGATAAAAAAATGGAAAACCGTCAGTCCTCCAAAGGGAATCAGCTTAAGTTTGAAAGAAACGGAATCTGGTACAAGGCTGATTGTATGCTTATTGAAAAACACGTGTAAAAATAAGCGGATTTTGAGTATTTTTCTGTGCGCTGTTCTTGTGTTTTTCTTCATTCTGCGCATGGTTTCTTGAGAAACTGTAGGTGTTTGTTGCGGATTTGTTATTTCGTGTGCGCTATAATGGCATCAATTAGAGGTTTGTATGCTTAATACGATCAGTGGTTGAGTGTTTATTTGCTCAATACTTTCGACAGTGAGCGTGCATCGCGGGAATAAAAAAAGCAGCGGCAGTTTCAAAAAAGGAGAAAGGACAATGAAAGAGTATTATCCGGAAGATTCTTTTGACGAGGAAAATGATCTGAATCTAATCAAGGAAAATGACCTGGGTTTATTTAAGAAAAAAAATCTGAATGTGTCCGAGAAAAATATCTTGGATGTTTCTGATGAAAAGAGTCTGGATACGTCCGAGGACAAAAGCCTGGATGTTTCCGAGGATGATATTTTAATGCCTGTAGGCGGCGTGGACATCGTCCCGCAGGGCGAATTTATCAGTGCGCCGGAAAGAGGAATGACGCAGGAATCGCTTCGCCTGATCATCCCCCAGGGGGAGCAGGTCGTTTTGGACTCCGTGGGGCGTGTTGCCCTGGAAGTCGGCGAGAAAGCCCATGCTTTACAGGCGAGTATGGAGAATTATGAGAAGGTCGGTGACGCGAGAAGAGAAGACCTCATTCAGGCCTATGAGGCATATGGTCTGTCTATTCGCCGGCATCTCGCTAAAACAGAAATAGATCCGGAACAGGTGGAGGATGGTCCCTTCCGGGATGGAAAGGATGGCCTGCTCGTAGGAAACAGAGTGTCCAGATATGTTGCTTATGATACAGAAGCCAGAGCGCAGCTTCTGCGGGCCGGATTCCCGGTATCCGAGATTGCCGATCTGTCGGAGCTGTATGTTCTGATGAAGGGCTTTGAGCATGAAATAAAGGGAAAGGAAAATGCTTTCCCCGTATATAAAACCATGTACGAAACCATTCGCGCGGCCTGGAACGATGTGATCGATTCGGCTCCGGTTACCGCAGCAAATCATAAGGAGCTGAAGGAAAAGCTTTCCCGATGCGGGGAAAAGCTTCTGAAGAAATGTGATTCCGAGGATGTGAAAGAGTCGCGTTTTGGTGAGGTTGCGGATTCGCAGATTCGGACGCTTTCCGGAAGGCTGAAGACCCTGAAGGATAATCAGCTTTCCCTTCGGGAAAAATCGGTCCTTTCCGCGACGAGCGGGGATCTTTATCATCTCCTCGATAATAAGAATATCGATCCGGGACATGTCCGCTCATCTTCTGAGTTTAAGGCGATGAAGGAAGCCTTGAAGAAACTCAGTGAAGTGGACAGAAGGAAGCATCCCATGCAGTATGAGGTTCTTCGGGATGAGGCAATCCGATGCACCAATGCATATCTCAGATATAAAAAGACCGAGAATAAGCCCGGTCACAAGCGTTCTCAGCTGGAAGCAAGACGTGTTCTTACTGCCAATACCATTCTTGATGCCCTGCATCGGATGGAGGACGTGGACCGCGCGCGGGAGAACAGCCATGACGAGAGAATCGTGGTTAGTGATGATATGGATTTTGCCGATGCGAAGGAGTTTATTCAGGGCTACCAGCTCCTGAGTAAGAGCATGGAAAACATGCTGCAGGCTTTAAATTCCATCAAGCTTAACCTCCGTCATTCGCAGGATGAGGATGACAGGAATAAGAATTTCGAGAATAAGGATGAACTCGTTGGCTCCAAGTATTACCGGGCGATGACGCAGTCCCTGCAGAACTGTATTGAGGTGATGAGCAATAAGGCTTCGTCCATCCGGGATATTCAGGATGCGTTAAGCAGCTTCCGGACCAGCGCAGAGGACTATTATACCGAAAAACAGGGCATTTTCGGCGGGCCGAGCGATCCGGTCACCGAGTTTAGGTGTGAGTTTGCTTTGTCCGGCGTAAAGCAGGTTTCCGTATTCGTCCCCATGATCGACAATGTCCGGCTGCAGCTGGATTCCTATAAGACCAGGGGAAATATGTTTTATCGCGATAAGAATCTGATCGAGCTCGGCCGGAAGGCTGCGGAGCTTTCGGAAACCTTCCGGGATGAGCTCCGGGAAGAACCCGCGCAGATTGATAAGGGAGAGTATGGCAGATATTATGCACTTTCCTCCAAGCAGGTTGAGGTTAGGGGGCTGATCCGGGCGAAGAACAAGGATTTTGTCAGCGGCAGATATTTTACGGACCGGAAGCCCGATTATTACCCGACCCAGAAACGCGGGGCAGCTGTCGGCCAGCTGGCCAAGGACTTCGTATCCATGAAGTATCTGGATCGGATCTATAAGAAGAATGTATCGAACGATAAGCTGAATCAGGTGAAGGCGGAGATTGAAAACGGCAGCTTCGATAAGGAAGTGAAGCGTCTTTCGACCGATCCGATCTTTAAGTCTATGGCGGAAAAATATCCGGAGAAGCTTTTCAGTAAGTGGAAGGGAATTGAGAAAAAATCTGCGGCGATCATGGATCTCTGCGAGAATAATCTGAAAAAGTTCGAAGCGGGGAAAGGTCTGGGAGGCCCCTTCAAAACGATTGAAAAGTATATCGAAGCGGCAATCAGTAAAGAGTATCAAAAGCTGGAGCTTAAGCCGGAGAAGGAAATCGTTTATGCCATCGATCCGAATGAAGTGGCGGAAGAGGTAGAGAAACTCAGATTTGACAAGATTTTCCCGAACCTCGCGCCGTATAAGAATGCTGCGATTGAGGAATTCAGGAAAAAGTACGGAAGAAATCCGGATTTTCTGGAAGAACCGAAGGAAATACAGGAAGAGAAAATCATCCATGAGCCGGACCCGATGGCGGGTACAGCGGACTTACTCGAGCAGGATGACGAAATGGTGGTCATCGACATCATGATGGAAATGTATAAGAAGGCCGCGCCGAAGAAGGCCAAATTCAAAGCAAAAGAAAGAAAACCGATTCAGAATGAGGCACCTTCTCCAATCATTACGGTATGCAGCGACGTGATGACCAATCTCCTTCTTACGGATGAGAAGTACGGAAAAATACTTTCGGAAGCGATTGCGGCAGATCCCGAGGTGAAACCGAGGGATGCCATCAAGGAAATCCGGAAGGATGTTCAGGATTTTGTGCTTCGGGATTCCAGAAAGACGAAACTGCACCCGAAAACCATGATCGAGGATCCGAAGAAGATGGAACAGGCATTTAAGCATGTTCTCGAAAGCCAGAAGAACAAGGTGATGGCGCCGAAGGTACAGGAGAAGGCGCCGGTTCGGAAGAACAGTATCATTTCGAACGAAAGTAAGTCCGTGATCTTAGGGCCTGGGAAGTGATTTTGCCGAGATAAGTTTTCGGACAGTCTGACAAGGGGGATTCGGAAAGAACATGAGAAAAAAGAGCGAGAAAGAAGCCGTCCCCAAAAAGAAGCGGAAATGGTGGCAAAGGGCACTGATCATCCTGGCATGGGTGGTCGGTGTTCTTGTCATGCTTGTTGTACTTCTTTTTGCCTGGCTCACCATAACGGAGTATAAGCCGAAAAAGGTGGAGTCTGTCGAAGTGACGGGAGAACTCCGTGCGGGGAGTGAGTTTGAGAAGGGCGTTAAGGCCGGCGATGAGCTGACTGTAATGACCTGGAACATCGGCTACGGTGCGCTGGGCGACAATGCGGATTTCTTCATGGATGGGGGAAAAAGCGTGAATACAGCATCCCGGACGCGCGTACAGGATAACCTGACCGGTATCATGGCCGGCATCCGTTTTGTGAATCCGGATGTGGTTTTCCTGCAGGAGGTGGACCGGAATTCCAAACGTTCCCATGGCATCAATGAGGAGAAAAGCCTGAGAGAGGATCTGAATGAGGTGCGGGAGGATCCCTATGTATCCACCTTTGCCTATAATTATAAGGTGAAATTTGTTCCCATCCCCATCCCGCCGATCGGAAAGGTGAATAGCGGGATCGAGACGCTTTCCGCCCTTCGAACCGACAAGGCGGAGCGGATTGCGCTTCCCTGTCCCTTTAAGTGGCCGTCAAGGGTCGGTAATCTGAAACGCTGCTTTCTGGTGAATCGGACGCCCGTCCTGGATGAGGCGGGAAATCCGACCGGAAAGGAACTGGTGCTGATCAATCTGCATCTGGAAGCATACGATTCCGGAGAGGGCAAGGAAAAACAGACGAAATTACTGAAGGAGTACCTGCAGACGGAAGTGGATAAGGGCAACTATGTAATTGCCGGCGGAGATTTCAACCAGACATTTTCCAATGTGGATACATCGATGTATCCGCAGCAGGAAAACCGCTGGAAGTGCGGTTATATCGATGTTTCGGAATTCGGCTCCGATCTGCAGTTTATTGCGGATAACCATAATCCGTCCTGCCGTTCGCTGGATCAGAAATACGAGGAGGCCGATAAAGAAACCTTCCAGTATTATCTGATCGACGGTTTCATTGTATCCTCGAATGTGGAGGTGAAGGAATGCTCCACGCTCGGCATGGATTTTAAGAATACCGATCATAATCCGGTGGTGCTGTCCGTTACGCTGAAATAACGGCATGGTCTTCCGGAATTTAAAAAAGCTGTTTTTTATTCTCCCGTTTCGGGCGGGCAGGTAAAAACGGCTTTTTTGTGTGTTTTTGGCCGTTCCGGGCGTTCAGATACTTGATTTTCGGGCGGTTCTGTCGTATGATGGATAACATGTAAAAACGTATGACCGGGTGCGAGGGACGCACCCAAAGAAGGGAGTCAGCATGTACAGGATTGTGAAGAAACAGGCTCTGAACCCTACCGTGACCCTGATGGAGGTGGAGGCGCCGCTTGTGGCAAGAAAGGCAGAGCCGGGACAATTCATCATTTTCCGCGCGACGGAAGATGGCGAACGTGTGCCGTTAACGATTGCCGGCTATGACCGGGAAAAGGGAACCGTAACTATCATTTTCCAGATCGTGGGTGCCGCGACGGAGACACTGAACAGCTTAAACGAGGGCGAGTTCATTCATGATTTTGTCGGCCCGCTGGGCAATGCCACGGAGACGGAAGGTCTTAAAAAGGTGGCAGTTGTCGGCGGCGGCGTGGGCTGCGCGATCGCGTATCCCGTAGCGAAGAAGCTGCATGATATCGGCTGCGAAGTAACGAGCATTGTTGGCTTCCGGAATAAAGACCTGATCATCCTCGAGGATGAGTTTAAAGCGGCCAGCAGCCGTTATATCCTGATGACGGATGACGGCAGTGCCGGCGAGAAGGGTGTTGTTACGGCACCGTTGGAGAAGCTGATCCAGGATGGTGAGGAATTCGATGAGGTCATTGCCATCGGCCCGCTGATCATGATGAAGTTCGTGGTTCTTACCACGAAGAAATACGATGTGAAGACCGTTGTCAGCATGAACCCGATCATGGTTGACGGTACCGGTATGTGCGGCGGCTGCCGTCTTACGGTTGGCGGAGAGACGAAGTTTGCCTGCGTGGATGGCCCGGATTTCGACGGCTTCCAGGTAGATTTTGACGAGGCCATGGCCCGTGGCGCGGTTTACCGCGACTTTGAGGCAAAAGCCAGAGAGGAAGCCTGCCGGCTTCTCAAAGCGGAGGTAAAGTAAGATGCCGAATATGAGAATGGATAAAAATCCGATGCCGGCACAGGAGCCGGATGTTCGGAACAAGAATTTTTCCGAGGTAGCCCTCGGTTATACAGCGGAGCAGGCAATCGATGAAGCGCAGCGTTGTCTGAATTGCAAGCATCGTCCCTGCGTTTCCGGTTGTCCGGTCAATATCGCAATTCCGGATTTCATTGCGAAGGTGGCAGAGGGTGATTTTGAGGCGGCTTATCAGGTGATCGCAAAGTCCAGCTCTCTTCCCGCAGTCTGCGGAAGAGTCTGCCCTCAGGAGACTCAGTGCGAGCAGAGATGTGTACGCGGCATCAAGGGCGAGCCTGTCGCAATCGGTCGTCTGGAACGTTTTGTTGCGGATTATCATAATGCTAACAGCACCGAGAAACCTGCCGTACCGGAGAAGAACGGTCATAAGGCGGCAATCATCGGTTCCGGTCCGTCCGGTCTGGCCTGCGCATCCGACCTGGCAAAGATGGGCTACGATGTAACAATCTTCGAGGCACTGCATACCGCAGGCGGTGTGCTGGCCTATGGTATCCCCGAGTTCCGTCTGCCCAAGGCTATCGTAGAGAAGGAAGTGAACGGTCTTAGGGATATGGGCGTCAAGATCGAGACCAATGTTGTGATCGGAAAGACGCTCTCCATCGATGAACTGATGGATGAATTCGGTTTTGAAACGGTATTTATCGGTTCCGGCGCCGGCCTGCCGCGCTTCATGCGGATTCCCGGCGAGAACCTGAACGGGGTATATTCCGCCAATGAGTTCCTGACCAGAATCAATCTGATGAAGGCATTCAAGGAGGATTCCAGAACCCCGATCATGCGCCCCGCTAAGGCTGTCATCGTTGGCGGCGGTAACGTGGCCATGGATGCTGCGCGTAGTGCAAAGCGTCTCGGCGCGGATGTGACAATTGTATACAGACGTTCCATGGAAGAGCTTCCCGCAAGGAAGGAAGAGGTGGAGCATGCCATGGAGGAGGGCATCCACTTCATGCTTCTCAA
>CACYDN010000062.1 GCA_902773185.1 uncultured Lachnospiraceae bacterium
AAGGCATCCACCCGGGTAAGAGATTCCATCCTTCTCGTGATTCTCTGGTCCGGCACATGGCTTTCTACCACAAATCATTTGTTCAACGGATTCTTCTATTTCAATCACTTTACCGTTGCCTTCGGCTTCACCTTGGCGTTCTTTGCCATGCGAATAGCACACACACTATTCCTGAATATTGACCATACCCGCGCATGGCATCTCCACGTCTCGGCAGCGTTCCTTTCTGTCATAGCAATCCTGTCCATGATGCTCTGTGACCGTTACGATACGATGCATCCTCTTACGTTTTCACTGGAGATCATACTGGTTTACTATATCCTCATGCTGCTTTACCGGAGCCGGAGCATGGCAAAATATCTGTTCTGCACCTGCTTTGCTCTCCTCATGCTGTTTGAAATGGGATATCTTTTCCCGAAGAACATGAAGCAGCTGGTAAAATATGCAGTCCCGATTGATAAAACCGCGGCATACAGCGATTATAATACCGCACGCCTTCTGCATAAGGACCGTCCTGTCAGCCGTGTCGAAATTTATAACAGCAATTCCTCCTATGCCACACCTGTGACGGAAGCACTCATGAGCTACGACTACGTGATCGCACGGCGCGGCACAACTGTAAACAGCGGACTTACCGCCCTGGGCGACATTTCCTATTCGACCCTGTACCAGAACAAAAATGCGGGCGGCGCACGCTTCACCACGGCCAAGCTGGATCAGTACAGCTATAACAAGATGTATCCCTTTATCTCCTCCAACATTCTGGCGGAAACCTACCTGGAAGGGAAGCCCATCTTCACGGAAACCACCGGAAGCGCTTATCCCTATGCTGCCGAAGAAAGTGTGCTTTACTACATTGTTCCTAACGAGGGCGGGGATCTTTATGCGCTCTTAAATTACATTTCTCACCTTTCCGAGAATGCACATCCCTACGAAGAAATTGAAGTATCCCAGCTTTTCCCGGACTTCGATTACACCAACGAATACATGCAGGTCTATAAGTTTGACCAGACCGCCCTTGAGGAGATGCTGGCAAACTTTACGGCCGTTGACTTCCCCAAGTTCAACCGATCCATGAAGACCTTTGTGACTACCCCGGAAGCGGGTTATCTTGTGATTCCCGTTCCCAAGCTCACAGGGCTTACCATCAAAGTGGATGGCAAGGAGGTGAAGGCCACCTCGTTCATGGATGAAGGCTCTGTCATCCCCGTTCCCGGCGGCGAGGTTAAAATTGAAATTCTCTTCACGCCGGTCTTCCTGATTGCCGGATCGATTGTAAGTATCATTTTCCTTCTGGCCCTGGTCCTGCTTCTGGCAAAGGGTGTGTTCGGGAAGGTTACCGAACGCGAAACAAAAGTCAGCCGCTTCCTCCGGGCCAACTGGGTTTACTTTGCTGCGTTCAGCATTCCGTTCTTCGGTATGCTGTTCATGGCTGCGTTTACCGGATGTTATCCGTTCGGGCAGAGATTTCTGATTGGCGGTGATACATTTGCCCAATCCTATCCCGGTTATGTAAATATTAACGAATCTCTGAAGAACCATACATTTTTCCAGAGTCTGGCTTTCAGCACGGGGCTGGCCATGGATCAAACAGCAAATATTTTCGGAATGATAGCTACACCCTGGCAGATTCTGTATCATACACTCCTGCCTTCTTCGCTTTACCAGCTGGATTTCATCATGGAATACATATGGGTATTCTCTCTTTCTGCGCTTTCCATCACGTTTTATCTGACACACAGAAAGCAGGGAAAGAAAATGGAAAAGAACGATCCGCGGCTACTTATCTTCTCTACCGCATTTTCTCTTTCCGCCTGCTCAATTGCATTCTTCGGCTATCATGGTTTTAATTTCCTGGTATACTTTCCTTTGGTGCTTCTCGGCCTGGAAGCTCTCGTTTATGAAGGCAAATGCAGATTATACATTTTTATCCTCTGGTTCAGAATGATCTCTGATGCATACTATGCCTTCATCATGTGCGAGCTCATCGTATGCTTCTTCCTGATTCAAAACTTTAGCGACATCAAACACTTTATCCGGGCAGGTATCCGCCTGGCTCTTTCCAGCATACTTTCCGCCGGGCTTGCAGCAATGTGGATGCTTCCTTATTATCTCAGAACAACCAACTCCACCTATGCGGAAAAAGACAATACGGTTCCGCTTCTGACCGGGTGGTTTACCTCACTCCGAAAAGTATTTGGTGAATTTCGTTTAACCACAAACGCTACAACAACATCCGCACTGTCCTACAAAGTTAACCTCTATTGCGGAATGGCTATTCTTCTCATTCTTCCGCTCTATGCATTAAATAAAAACATCAAGCTGCATGTAAGAATCCGTCATCTGGCTTTGCTCATCCTGCTGTTTATCAGTTTTGATAACCGGTTTTTGAATTATGCGTTCCATGGTTTCCATCTGCAGTCACTTTCACCCAACCGTTTTGTATTTGCCTTTATCATCCTTCTTCTGATCATGGCTTACGATACAATACTGAATTTTGACGGATTCCATCCACGGACCGTTTTCCTGTCAGTTTTGGGCATGGGCATCTTCTATGTTCTTGTTGCGGTTCCGGATACGGGAAAGGACAGTTTCCACAAACTGACCCTGATTTTTGTCGGCATTCAGGTACTTCTTGCCGGATTTTATTTCTTCACCAAAAAGAAAAAAATATACCTGCGTCTCTTTGCACTTGGTCTGACAGCAGAAATCCTTTTTGCCGCTGTCCCCTGTATTTCAGCAACTCTCGGCCATTCCTCTTCCGATCTGACCTATGCATCGAATATCAATAATCTGGTAGATAACCATCCGGAAATGATGGAAGATCTGGTTCTGACAGAGGATATCGGCACCACGAATTATAATCTGGGACAGATGACCGATATACAGACCGTCTCCGCCTTTAATTCCTGGCTGACAGAGGATCACCTTGCACTGCTTCGAAAGTGGAACATATCCTGTTCACTGAACTGTGTATATTACCTCTCCGGCAGCCCGCTTTCGGATATGCTCTTCCGAATCAATTATCATACGGTGAACGTGTTCGATGAAGGATCGGAATCGGTATATCCCCTCATTGACCAGGTAAACAACGTTGAGCTTCATAAAAACCCCTATGCACTTCCTCTGGGTATCTTTTTCAAACCCACGGATGAACTCACTGCATGGGATGCGGAAGATAACTACAAC
>CACYDN010000063.1 GCA_902773185.1 uncultured Lachnospiraceae bacterium
GTAACGGCAGCCATCGCCAAAGATAATGAGGAATACGTCGCTGCAGTCGAAAGCGGCAAGCCCATGCTGACAAGGGCAGAGCTTCTGGGCCAGATCATGGAAAACTTCCCGAACTCCATCGGTATCAGCGGCACCCACGGAAAAACCACGACAACCGCTCTTATGTCCCATGTTCTCCTGAAGGCAGATAAGGATCCCTCCATCCACATCGGCGGCATTCTGGATGCCATCGGGGGCACAAGCCGCATCGGAAGCAGCGATTACTTTGTGGTAGAAGCCTGTGAATACACCAACAGCTATCATCAGCTCTACCCCATGATTTCCATCATATTAAATATTGACTATGACCACCTGGACTTTTTCGGTTCCATCGACGCCATTGCAGACTCCTTTGCGACCTATGCCGGCCATACCAAGGATGGCGGTGCCGTGATCATGCTGGGCGATTCCCCGTATTCGGAACGTATACATGACGCAGTAAGGGACAGAAATGTCAGCTTCATCACCTTTGGTGAAAACGATGGCAACGATTACCAGGCAAAGGATATCGAGCTCGATGCAGCGGGACATCCTTCCTTCACTCTCATTGTCCGTGGTGAAAATCGCGGTAAGGTGAGTCTTGCCGTGACCGGTGCGCATAATGCGATCAATTCCCTTTCCGTGATCGCGGCTGCGGATTTCATGGAAATTCCTTTCGATGTGACCGCCACTGCCCTTCTCTCCTCTCCTTCCGCACACCGCCGGTTTGAGATCAAAGGAAAGATCAGCAACGGCGCTACGATCGTAGATGATTTCGGTCATCATCCGGCAGAGATGAAATGTGCCCTCGAGATTGCCCGCCGTGTAACGGAACGTGAGCTCTGGTGTGCTTTCCAGCCTTATACCTATACCAGAACCCTCGGCCTTCTGGGTGATTTTGCCGATGTACTTTCCGCCTGTGATCATGTCCTTCTGACGGAGATTTACGGTGCACGGGAAAAGGATGACGGCTCCGTAAATTCCGACGATTTGGTACGCGAAGTGCAGAAACGTGGCACGGAATGCATAAATCTGAAAGACTTCGACGGAATCGAAAAATATTTCGTAGAACATGGAAAAGCGGGCGATTTGTTAATAACTATGGGTTGCGGAAACATCGGAATTCTTGCAGATGCCTTCATTGAACACGACTTATCCACAAAATCAACAAAATAAAACGGATAGGAGTTATCCACAATAGAAGAGGAGCTTTCCCGATCGGAAAGCTCCTGTTTCTCTGTATTTTGGAAAAAAACGTGCCGGTTATCCACACAATCCACACTGTCCACATTACGGGTCCGGCGTTTGCATTTCCCATTTTCCCCTGTTATAATGCTTGCACAAGGTTCCGCGCAACAAATTGTTGCCGGGAAACGGGGTATTTTTCGGTGGCCATCGACATCAAAATCCGCCTTAGCGGACTATTTTCCGGTTAGCCGCTTTTTTCGGGAGTATGTGGCCGAAACAATAAATAACTGACAGCAGGGGTGTGTCATGCAGGAACTCAAATTTACAGGTGAATCGGAAACCTTTTCCGGTATTTCCAATATTTTTATCGATCATTACATGGCCGAAAGCAACGGGGAGTTTGTCAAGCTCTATCTGTATCTTGTTCGGTTATCCGCCGCCGGACGTCCGGTCTCTGTCCAGATTCTCGCAGACCTTCTGCACTGTACGGATAAGGATGTCTGCCGCGGAATCAAGTACTGGGTGTCCAAAGGAGTGCTCAGCCTGACCTATTCCGACAAATCCCGCAAGGTAGCCGACGGCATTGAACTCCGCCGGCTCCGTGTACCGGAGCCGCAGCCTACGGAGGTCATCCTTCTGGCGGGCGAGAGTTTTACGGACGACCTTACCGAGGATGAGGATGTAGCGGCAGAGGATTTTTTTGAGGATGAACCGGAAACATCGACAGCTGCTCAATCTCAAAAGGCAGAGCCGGAAACCGCACCGCATCCGGATGCGCCGGAAAAAACAAGGCTTACACCGAAACGTCTACAGGAGCTGACCAGGGATGAAAACCTGCAGAATCTCATGCATGAGGCCGAAGCCTACTTCAATCATATGCTGGCCCCGGCTGAAATCAACACCCTGCATTATATCTACCGCGAGCTTGCTTTTTCTTTCGATCTTTGCGAATTTCTTCTGGAATATACCGCATCCATCGGCAAGACCAGCTTCCGCTACATGGAAGCCGTCGCCCGAGAATGGTTTAAACAAAAGATCACCACACGCGAGGCTGCGGAAAGCTTTACCCTGAACTACAATGCCCTGTACTATTCCGTACAGCGCGAGCTTGGGCTTTCCTATAACAGTGTCACAAGCACGACGAAAACCTACGCGGATAAATGGACCAATGAGTACGGTTTCACGAAGGAGATCATTCTCGAAGCCTGCCGCCGTGCCGTACAAAAAAACGCTAAGCGGCCGATGGAATATGCAGACGGAATTCTTCGGGACTGGCACAAAAACGGTGTGCGCCGTTTCGCCGATATTGCCGAACAGGATGCCGGCCATAAGACAGCACGCATGGAGCAGAAACCTGCTAATAAGTCTGCCTCAAATGCGGAAAAGAAGACAGCTGCCTTCCCCCAGACAGATATGACCGCTCAAATGAAAGAGATTGAAGAGCTTTACTTCAATATCGCAAACTAGTATAATGGTACAGCCAAAGAAATCATCTGCCGGCACTTAAGATTTGGTGACTACACCGGCACAATCGATAGAGGACAGTCCATGACAGAATTTAATGCAAATTGGGAGCTGAGCCGCCGCCGTACCGAACATATCGGAGAGCAGGCCCGGCGGCAGCAGGAAATATATGAAA
>CACYDN010000064.1 GCA_902773185.1 uncultured Lachnospiraceae bacterium
AACCCGGAGGAATTTCCCGGCTGGGTTTACAGTATAGCGCAGAACATGGTGACGCAGGAGAAGGGCAGCATCCCGGTTCCGTCGATTGGCGGAGGGGAAGCCGCGGGCACATCCTCCGGCAATGCCATGGCAGGCGGTGAGGCCGGAATCACACCGAATGCGACGCAAATGTCCTCTCCGAACGCAGCGCACATGTCTTCTCCGAATGCGGCGCATATGTCTCCGAACGTAGCGAATATGGCGGATGGCGGTATGCAGCAGATGAGTGCAGGCGCGGCTGGTTTAAAAACCGCAGCGGCAGCTGGAAGTTCCGGTGCAAAGGCAACGTTTCTTTCTACGGCCCTTGGCAAGGTCATCCTTGGCGTTGGAATTGCCGCAACGGCAACGGCGCTGGGTGTTGGCGGCTATTTTGTAGCAAAGAAGATCAATCATAAAGACGAACCGACTACGGAATCCACGGAAATCAGTTCCGCGGAAATCGAGACGGAAGCATCCACGGATAATGGCATCACCACAGAGGCAACGGAAGCAACGACAGAAGCCGCTTCCACCGAAGAAGCCAAGACCGATGTGCATCAGCTCTACGTCAGATATATGAACGAGGTGCTGATTCCGGAGCGCGGTATTCATAAGAAGGAGCAGGCGAAGACGTCGAGCGGTCCAACGCCGGGAGACGGAATAATTGATGGTCCCCCCTGGTTTGACGGAAGCGGTATCTATATTGCAGACTTTGATGATTATGACGGTGACGGTGAGGAAGAGATGCTTGTCGTGAGCGGTATTCCCTCGCCGGCGAATGGCGTGGAGCATTATACGTATACGGACACGCTCTACCAGCTGAAAGCGGAGATGTATAACGTGGATCAGGAGAAGGTTGTCCTTCAGTCGGAATCATTTATTTCCACCATTTATGACGGCTATGAGGGAGGCGATTTCCCCTTCGTATTGACAAAGGTGAAGAGGGATGATGCGTTCTATCTGTTTACTGAGACTGCCCGTGTGGGCTATCGTTCAGATGCGTCTACGAAGGCGCAGTTTGCAATCTACAGTACGAAGAATGAAATCCGTCCGCTGTATACTTTGAATTATCGTGTAGCTTTGCAGTCTGCCTATGAGGCGTGGGCGTTTGATTACCGGACAAATCCGAATAATGATGAATCCATACAGCTGAATACCTATTCGGAATCACAGAAGGAGGATGGTGTCCGAGATCTGACGAAGGGCGGAGATTTAGCGCTTCCTCTGTATAAGGAACAGGTTCCGCAGTATTTTGCGGACTGGGCCATCAGCTTGAACGATAATTACCGGGTAAGCGACGGAATTCTTTTGATTGAGATGAACATCGATTACAACGAAAAGCTGTACAAGATGAACGACTGGAGCGGCTTCCACGATGCTGACTGGGTTACGGCAAAGAAGGAGGAATCAACGACGCAGGAGCCAACAACGGAAGAGGCGAAGGTGGAAACGGGAGCTATGCTGCCGTTTGAAGGAACGCTGTCATTTAATTTCGCCAGCGGTGTTGGATTCTGGTGGACAAATCTGAATCTTGAACCGAATGGTCATTTTACAGGTAACTATCAAGATTCAAATGCCGGGATGTTAGGTGATGGCTATGATGGTACGGAATATAGATGTGTTTTTGAAGGACAGTTTAAGAACATCACAAAAATTGATGACTATACCTACAGGATGGAAATGGATTACTATACAACAGAAAAACCGGTTGATACAGAAGAAATAGTAGATGAGCAAGGAAGAAAAGTTAAATATGTTTATACAGCTCCTTATGGTGTGGCAAATGGGAATGTTTTCTATTTCTATCTTCCGGGGAAACCCATTTCGGAACTGGATGATTCATTTTTAAGCTGGGGTTATGGTTCGGTCGGTTATAATCTCAAAGATGATGTCACTATGAAACAATATGGCATTTATAATGAAGCCGAAGGGGATGGTCTTTTCGCATCTAAAGGAGAATAAAATATTATCCATTGATTTCGTCAAAAAATCAATGAGCGAAATAATAACGAGTCAAATGAAAGAAGGAAAACAATGGACAATTTCAGCACATATCAGGGTGCATTGGATATTTTTAGTAGAGTTAACTGCATAAGTGAAAGAGAAAACTGTATCATCGGCGCTATCGTGGATTTTTCAAAGAGTAGCGAGTTTACGGCATCGATGATCGGGAATGCGTTTGGACCCGCAGGATGGCTGGTTGGAGATGTAATCGGAAAAGAGAGAGATTTAAGAACGAGCAGAATTTATGAATATCTTTTTGTGTTATTTAATTTCACGGAAGTCGGCGTTGGAATCATGCCGCTAAAGGGCGGCGGACTAAAGCTTAATCCGGAAAAACAGAGCCCGGACTATGATGGATTTATTTTTTACTATTATCAGGAATTGTCAAATATAACAGCAAAAAACTATTATGGAATCAGAAAAAGCGTAAAAGCAATCACAATCACCCTGATCAATGGTAAAAAGCTGCATTTTAACGCAAATATGGCAGAGAAGACCATGCCTTATCAGGAAAGCGGCATGACGTATTTTGTAAGCAGATATCAGAAATAAAGCACTTTCTGCAAATGATGGAAAATGGGTGGGAAAAGAATCAGCTAAGAAATAGTTCCAAGATGATATTGTTTTAGTACCGACAGACAGTCTATTGAGATATCTATATAAATAGCGAAGGATATACTACGTATCCAAAAGCTTATACGAGGCTATGACTAATTAAATTGTAGGAGATTGCAAAAATGGATTACACATCAGCGTATCAAAAGGCGATGACGGGAGATCAGGAAGGATTCCGCTTTTTATATGACAGCACGGCGCAGCCAATCTATGAATTTCTTCTGGCAGAGCTGGGCGATCAGCCGAAGGCAGATCAGATGATCGGTAAAGTGTACGAGCAGGCATGGGCGAATCTTGGAAACCTGGCAAACCCGGAGGAATTTCCCGGCTGGGTTTACAGTATAGCGCAGAACATGGTGACGCAGGAGAAGGGCAGCAT
>CACYDN010000065.1 GCA_902773185.1 uncultured Lachnospiraceae bacterium
TCACCTCTTCCACGGAACGTTTCCAGTTCTCTGTGGAAAACGCATAGACGGTCAGATACTTGATGCCCAGATCCCAGGCATCGTCACAGATATCCTCCAGCGTTTTGGCGCCGGCCCTGTGCCCGAAATTCCGGGGCAGATGCCGTTTCTTCGCCCATCTGCCGTTCCCGTCCATAATCACGGCCACATGTGCCGGAACATCTTTCAATTCTTTCTCTTTTTTTGCCATATTCCTATTCCTTTCAGGTCCCCCAGCCGAAGGACCTGATTTCTGCTATTTTTGAGCCTGTTAACATTATACCGTCATGATTTCCTTGGTTTTGGATTCCACTACACTGTCAATCTCGGTGATGTACTTATCTGTGGCTTTCTGAATATTCTTCTCTTCTTTTGCCTGCTCATCCTCAGATAATTCACCGGCTTTATTCTGCTTCTTAACCGCTTCATTTGCATCACGCCGGATGTTGCGGACAGCTACCTTTGCTTCCTCACCTTTTTTCTTGATATCCTTGGCGAGTTCCTTTCTTCTTTCCTCTGTCAGCTCCGGGAACCGGAGAATTACGTTCTTTCCGTCGTTGTTTGGTGTGATACCCAGATCGGATGCCAGAATGGCCTTCTCGATTTCCTTGATCATCTTGGGCTCCCAGGGAGCGATCATAAGGGTTCTTGCCTCCGGAACGCTGACATTGGCCACGCCCTGGATACCCGTCGGTGTACCGTAATAATCCACTTTGATCTTATCCAGAATATGGGGGTTCGCCCGTCCGGCCCGGATGGTGGAAAAATCATTCTTCAGGTTATCGATTGCCTTCTGCATCTTCTCATTGTAATCAATCATGGTAATTATCCCTCCTCATTTTTTCTGCTCAGACTTTTTAGCAGTTGTTTTACCTTCTCATTTTTTTGTTTTGTCTTTGTTATTTTAATCCGCCGTAACGACTGTCCCGATCTTCTCTCCGCTGATAGCCCGGAGGATACTGTTTTCCTCGTTCAGCCCGAAGAGCAGCATGGGCATCTTGTTTTCCAGTGCCAGAACCGCGGAAGCAAGGTCGATCACACCCAGCTTTTGATCAACAAGCTCAGACATCTTCAGCTCGTCATACTTTACGGCATCCGGATAAACCTTGGGATCCTTATCGTAAACACCGTCAATGGCCTTTGCGGAAAGAATGATATCCGCTTTGATTTCAACAGCCCGAAGGACCGTAGCCATATCCGTCGAGAAATACGGATGTCCCGTTCCGCCGGCAAAGAAGACAACCCTTCCCTTTTTCAGGTATCTGTCAGCTTTGTCCCGTACAAACTTCTCCGCGATATCACCGATCTCATACGGCGCCATGACACGGCAGCTGATCCCGGCGATACGGAAAAAGTCCGCCGCATAGACGCAGTTCATGACTGTCGCCAGCATGCCGATCTGATCGGCCTTCACACGATCCATATCCCCGGAGGTTCTTCCCCTCCAGAAATTACCGCCGCCGATCACGACAGCCACCTCTGTGCCAAGATCCGTTACCTTCTTCACTTCTGCCGCCACTCTGCGGATTTCCTCCTCGGAGAAGCCTGTCTTCTTTTCTCCGGCCAAAGCCTCTCCGCTGAGTTTCAGAAGTATACGTTTATACTTCATTCCTTCTTCCTCCGATTATACGTTCTTTTTTTGTCCGCCGTTCTTCCGATTCCGGTTATTATTCGATCTGTTTCCGTTTCCGGCTCCGTTCTTACCGGTTTCCTGCATTTCTTCCTCCGAGATGGGCTCGATCACCTCTGCCTCTTCTTTTTTTGCACCCTCTGCTTCATCGGCAAAGATTGATTCCGGATTCACATCGGAATAAGCCTGTGTGCAGAAGCCGTCCACGATGGCACCGCTGTTAACCTGTACACTCTTGGATTTGATATTTCCCAGAATGACCGCGGAGCTGTCCACGATCACCTGACCCTGCACATCCAGATCACCCTTCACCGCACCGGCAATCACGGCGGAATCCGCTCTGATGTTACCGATGCACACGGTGCCCGTTCCGATCTTCACATGGCCGGTTGCTTCGATTTCTCCCCGAACATGTGCCTGATTCGCATACAGATCACCGGTGATCACATTTCCGTTGATCCGGCCGCCCAGGATGAGCTTGCCGAGACAGGTAACGTTTCCGTTCACCGTTCCGATCACATCCAGACTTCCTTCGGTTTCCACGTCTCCCGAAATGGTCGTGTTCTTTGTAATATATGTTGTATCTCCTAAATCAAAATCCGTTTCGTCTTTTCTGATTTCCGTTCCCAGCTCTGACAATTCCTGGTCCTCTCTTTCCTCTGATGATTCCTTTTCCGGCACAGCCGCCTCTTCCGGTACCGCATCCACCGGTGCAGGTTCTTCCGGTTTAGTTGCAGATTCCGTTTCGGTTTCCGCCTGAACACCGACAGGCATCTCCACCACTGTTTCAACCGGAACTTCCTCCGTTGCGGCTGCTTCGGCATATTCCATAGCCGATATGTCCTCCTGTGCGGCAGAAGCCGTCTCCTGCAGGGTACCTTCTTCTCCCTCAAACATGGAGAACTGGCCTTCCATCTCATAGGTGGGGATCACACCGAATTCCTCTTCGGGCTCTTCCTCGCCATAAAGATCTCCGGTGTAGGTTTCCTCCCGGAGCATGGCCTCGGTTACCGCTTCGTCCACATTAACCTGCGGTGCAGGTGCTGCTTCTTCGGTATTCATCTTTTCAGAAAAATCGGGCAGGGGAAGCTCTTCCTCCGGCTGGGGCTGTTGCTCCGGCTCTTCCTCTTCGGAAAGACCGGCACTCCCATCCTCTGTTTCATTTTCCGTTTCTTCCGCAGTCTCATCCTCATTTCCGTCATCGTACTCCGGCATCAGTTCGTTGACTGCCTGGGCGAAATCCCGTTTAAAGCCTTTAAAAAATCCCATTCTATCACTCCTTACTGCTACTAACTGCCCCACAAGTTATTGTAGCATATTTCTATTCTGATTTCCATATTTACTATTTTTTGATATTTTTTTCATTTTTACAATTTATTATCCCCGGCGACATACTTTGTTCATATTTATGTATTATAGTCTAAGCATAGAAAATTTTCATAACTCTCTCACCAAAAAAATAGTGTATGTGATAACCACTCGGACATGAGCCGGGTGGTTTTTACATTTATGGCGCGCGTATTCCACGCGCACCACCCGCAAACAATACCGCTTATTTTATCCGATTCTGTTCTTCACTTCATCAAACCGTGTCAAAGCATCCTTATCCTTTTCCGGGAAAAGCCGGGTAAACAGAATGATTCCCAAAAACGACAGTGTCAAACTAAAGATCTCACTTCCGGCCCCCTCCGGTCCGAAAAAGAACGTCAGCTTACTGCCAAAGATTGCCTCCGGCAATAATTCCGGAAGAACCATGCCCAGGCTGCCAAGGAGAACGCCGGCCGTTACCGCAGCGGTACTGAGCTTTCTTATGGCAATCGAAGAAAACATCACCGGCCCGGCCGAACAGGCCCAAAAATCGATCACAAAGAATACAGATCCCCAGGAAAGCTCCGGCATTCGAAATTCCACCAAAACCAGAAGAGCCCAGGAAACGGCAATTCCCATGCCGAGCTTTCTGGGTGCTTTTTCATCCATCCAGGAAATGATCGAAGTCATTTCCGTGATCATACGGTGAAAGGAAAAATAGAGAAGGAGCAGAAACGCCGCAACAAGGGCCGCCGCATAAATAACGGCTGCCGTTCCCGCGAGGAGTTTGCCCCGACGAAGTGAACGGAACAATGCTGCCGCATAAGCCGCGGGAGAATTCACTTCTCCTTCCAAATATAAGTATGCCCTGGAGATGCCGCCTAAGAAACACGAAAGAACGAATACCGGCAGGGTCCACGCAAAAACCGCATGCCTTGCCCGCTTTACCTGTCTGGTATGCCGAATCACCGCAAAGAAAGGAAACGATACCGGAAGCCCCGCAAAAAGGAAGCCTGCAACAAAGAGACTGATCCCTGTAGCTACCGTAAGCGGCTCTCCGTCATAATGCAGCAGATTCATATAGTCACTGACCGTATTCGGAACCCCGCTCATCATGGTATAGCGAACGATACCGGACCCGCCCATCTGTTTAAATATAGCAATGACCGGAAGAGCCAGCGCAAACAGGATCAGAATCGCCGTAGGCCTGCCCATCCCCGTGATCAAAGAGAAGCCCAGGATAATAATCGGCAGAAGCAGGAAAATGCTTACCACCCGGATCCACCACAAATCATCTCTCCGGAAAAACGCTTCAAAGAGATCTCTTCCCAGCCGGAAAAGCTGTACTGAGAAAAAAAGCGTAAAAAGTGTAAACGCCGCGGCCGCAACCAGTGACAGAACGCGGGAGCCTTTTCCGAAACGGATCCTGACATAATCCGAAAAGCTTCGGATTCCCTCTCCCTTTCTGGAATACCGGTACATGCGGTAAGGCAGTACCTTCCATACCACGGTCATCCCCGCAAAGAGGCCGAGTGCGCACCAGAAAAAGCCGGCACCGTATTTATAGATTGCATAGGGGATCAGGATCAAAACAGCGAGTCCCGAAAAACAGGCAGCAAAAGAAAGCCCGGTCCGGTTGCCGGAAGCGGGTCTTCCCAGAAAAAAGGGTTCCGCAATGACTTTTTGATCAGGTTTCCCTGATGTTTTTCCCTGCATGGTACTGCCGGTCAACGCAATTACTCCTTTAATCCTTTGTCTCCATCAGAAGGATTTTCCCTTCCGCAAAGATCATCGCCTCATCTTCCGTGATCTCATTGCTGACACCACGGCTCATGTTCCTTTTCAGAACAAGGCTTTCTGCCGGATAAAAAAATCCTTTCATGGTCACAGTGACTTCTTCATCCCACGGAAGAACAGAAACATATTTTCCATATTGTTCGTCACGCCGCAGAAGGATCTTTCCCTCCCGCAGAGTGATCCGATTATTCTCATCCAGTATTTCTGCCGGAATTCCCGCTGGGAAAAAGCGGTCCAGCAGACGGATATTGGTCAGCGTATGATCCAGACGGGTTCCCGTTGCTCCGAGAAGGATCACCCTCTCCGGCACTTTTTCCCGCAGGACATTTACCGCATGTTCCAGATCCGTATCATCCTTCACGGGGCTGAGCAGGGTTCCGGGCCAGGTAGAAAGAAATTCTTCCCTTTCCGCCGGTGTCACGGAATCAAAATCTCCCACAATGAGATCCGGCCGGATGCCGGTCTCCTTAAGAAGCCTAACGCCGCGATCCACGCCCACAACAAAGAGTGGACCGGAAAGCCTTCTTATAATTTTCCGCAAAAAAGCCGCCGGGCAGCTCCCGCCGGCCACTATAACTGCCGTCATGCCTGCTCCAATATCTGCCGAAATGCATTCACGTTCTCCGCCGGATTTCCTTTAAATACAGCTGAACCGGCTACGACAATATCCGCCCCGGCCAGAAGTACCTCCCGCACATTATCCAGGGTAATCCCGCCATCCACTTCCACGGGAACCTTCGTTCCTTCTTCCGCCTGCATGCGGGCGAGTTCACGAAGCTTATCCAGGGTTTCCGGAAGAAAGCTCTGACCGCCGAAGCCCGGATGTACACTCATCACAAGGAGCATATCCGCAAGGCCGAGAAAGGGACGCAGCACCGAGACCGGTGTTTCCGGATTAATGGCCAGACCTGCCTTCATGCCTGCCTCCCGGATTTTTGCAAGATCACCGGCCGGATCCTTTACCGCTTCGTAATGGATCGTCATCCAGTCTGTGCCGCTCTTTTTCCAGCTGTCCAGATACCGGAGCGGTTCCATGACCATCAGATGTACATCCATCACCTGCTCCGGAACAGCCTTCCGCACAAACTGCATCACCGGCGGACCGAAAGAAATATTCGGTACGAACATGCCATCCATTACATCCACATGGAACCACTCCGCTCCTGCCTCTGCTGTCTTTTTCAATTCTCTTTCCATATGGCCGAAATCCATCGACAGGATGGACGGCGATAATATTTTTTTCATGAACGTTTTCTCCTGTCCTGCAAAAACGTATAGATATCCAAGTAGCTTTCGTAACGTTCCCGGGTAATGTTTCCCGCTTCTACCGCTTCTCTGATCCGGCAGTCCGGTTCACTTCTATGCCGGCAGCCGCTGAAACGGCACTGCCCGAGATGCGGACGGAATTCCGGGAAAAGACTGTCCAGCTCCTCCTCCGACTCCGTCAGGAGCTCTACCGAGGTAAAGCCCGGGGTATCCATGATTTCCGTTTCTTCATCAGCATAATAAAGCTCCGATGCCCTCGTCGTATTCTTTCCTCTTCCGATCTTATGGGAGAGTTCACCTGCCTCCGCAGGCAGAAACGGAAAAAGTGTCCGGATCAGCGTGGATTTTCCGGCCCCGGACGGCCCACAGAGGATGCTCCTCTTCCCGGCAAGACTCTCTCTGAGCTCACGGATTCCCTCTCCGGTCTTCGAGGATATAAGTTTCACGGGATATCCGGCCGACTCATAAATCCTCTTCAGTTCTTCGCCGCGGCCCCGGCCGTCCAGATCCTTCTTGGTAAAGATCAGCCGGGCGGGAATCTCCTGTGCTTCCATATTGATGAGAAGCCTGTCGATCACGCCACGGTCAGCATCCGGGCGAACAACGGCGAAAATCAAAACCGCCTGGTCGGCATTTGCTGCCGCCGGGCGGACAATAGAGTTCCTCCGGGGGAGAATCCGCGTGATCCACCCCCGGGTCTTTTCTTCATTTTCCGGCTCTGCCTCGCAAAGGTCTCCGCAGAGCGGCCGGATGCCCTCCTTCCGGAAAACACCCCTTGCCCGGCATTCCATGATCCCCTCTTCGGTCTTTACATAATAGAAGCCGCCAATTCCTTTAATGATCGTTCCTGTCATGGATTACTGCTCATCCTTGTAGGTCAGTACCAACATCTTATTGTAGTGTCCGGTAATATCGTTTCCTTCCGCATCAACTACAGTAAAGGATACGGTACCGTTGTTATTGGAAAGTCCGGACAGATCACCGGCTACCTCGACGGTTGCTGCACCCTCGCCACCGACAGTGGTCTGGAATACCTGATGACTTCCCGCACCGTCGTTGATATAAACCGTAACGGTTGCGGAAGAAAGGTTCTGCAGCATTTCCGCATCACCTGTGTTGATGTTACCGGATACGCTTCCGGTATAGGTCACTGTCTTAGCTCCCTTGGATACTACATAATCCACGGAAGTACCTTCCTTAGTGGATGTTCCCGGTGCAATAGACTGGCTGATGACCTGTCCTGCCGGAACATCCGAATTGTATTCATAGGTTACCGCACCAACCTTCAGGTTCAGGCTGGCGAGAAGACTCTGTGCATTGGATTCACTGCTGTTCATGATGTCCGGAACGGAAACATCCTTCTTCCGGGGACCATTGGAAACAACCAGCGTTATCGTCGAACCGGAATCCGCCTGTGTTCCGCCTGCCGGATCCATGGAGATGATCTGATCTTCCTGCACATTGTCGCTGTAATCATATTTATGTGTTACGGTAAAGCCCTGATTCTTCAGCACAAGATCGGCATCATCCACATTCATGCCGGTCACATCCGTAACCTGAAGCTTCTCGGCTCCCGAACTGATGGTGATCACGATTGCTTCGTTTTTAGCGGTCTCCACACCCTGCACAATGCTCTGCTTAATGACATAGCCTTCTTTAACCGTGTCATCATGTGCTTCGGCAAAGGTGTAATTGGTGAAGCCTGCCTTTTTCAGCTCGGACTCGGCAGCCTTTTTGGTATAACCGACAACATCGATCATCTTGATCTTCTTTTCCTCAGAGGAAGCCTCCTCGGTTGTTGCGGCTGTCTTTCCGGCTGCAGTGGACGCTGCTTCCGTGACTGTGGCCGTGGCTGCGGTGACTGTTTTTTCCGTGCTGTCAGACTTGGATTTAAAGGGCGGAAGCCCCGCAATCTTGGCGATCAGCACAAAGATGATGGTGAAGATTACCACCGCTGCTGCGATACCGGCGATCATGACTGCCCGTTCCAACTTGGGATCTGCCGTAGCCTCATCATCGTCATCATCTTCTTCCTGAGGCTCAGGGCGACGCCTGGGCCGGTATTCATAGTTTTCTTCGTAATCGTCAACCTTCTTCAGGCCGGTTCTTTCTCTGGACGGCACCGGCTTCGGATCCGGTTCCTCGAGGTAATCATCCTCTGCCGTATTCTGATAGAGCTGATTGATGCGATCCATATTCGGAACAACCTGCGAGGATTTCGCCGGTCCCGCCGGACGCTCCGGCTCCATGTACATTTCTCTCTCGGCAACCGGCTTTGCGGCTGTACTTTCCTTGATCTGGCGAAGCTCTTCCCGGGAGAACTCATGGGTCGGTCCCTTGGCTACCGCTGCCTGCGCCACAACAATATCGATATTCGGATTCTTCTTTACCCGCTTCAGATCGGCAATCAGTGCAGCTGCCGTAAGATACCGACGTTCCGGTTTTTTCTGCGTACACTTCAGCACAATCTTTTCAAAGGACGGATAAATGTCCGGATACATCTCTCTGGGCATGGGCATATCGTTTTGGATATGCATCAGCGCGATGGCCACATTATTCTCACCTTCAAAGGGTACCCGTCCGGTGATCATCTCGAACATGGTAATACCCAGAGAATAAATATCGCTTCTTTCGTCGCTGTATCCGCCTCTTGCCTGTTCCGGCGAAATGTAATGTACGGAACCGATTCCCGTTGTCGACATGGTCGTTGAAGTTGCGGCCTTGGCAATACCAAAATCCGTCACCTTCAGATTTCCGTTATTCGCAACAATGATATTCTGCGGCTTGATATCCCTGTGGATCACATGGTGGTCATGTGCCGCTTCCAGTCCCGCTGCGATCTGCATGGAAAAATTCAGTGCCTGATCCATGGAAAGACGCCCGTTCAGGTGAATATACTCCTTCAGGGTAATGCCTTCCACAAGCTCCATAACGATAAAGTATCTGCCGTTATCCTCACATACATCGTAAACACTGACGATGTTGGGGTGTGTCAGTCCTGCGGAATTCTGTGCCTCCGCACGAAATTTGCTGACAAAGCTTGCATCATTGGAATAATCGGATTTTAATACCTTGATCGCAACAAATCGTTTTAATCTTTCGTCTTTTGCCCGGTAGACGGTTGACATTCCACCGGTGCCGACTACGTCGATGATCTCATATCTGTCATCAAGAATAGTTCCGGCCTTAAGCATAGATTTATACCTCTCTAAAAGGAAATAAGGATTGCCGAGATGTTATCGTTCCCGCCGTAATAGTTCGCCCTGTCGATCAGACTATCGACTGCCTCCTCCGGGCTCCCGGCCTCTCGTACAATATCCCTTAATTCATCATCTTCCACCATGTTGGACAGGCCGTCCGAACAAAGGAGCACCTTGTCACCTTCCTCCAGACTGATCTCAAAGAAATCCGGCATGACCTCATCCTTGGATCCCATGGCTTTGGTGATCAGATTTTTTTCCGGGTGGTTTCTTCCCCGGTTTCGTTCCAGCTGCCCGTTGCGGATGAGTTCCTCCACCAGACTGTGGTCCATGGTGATCTGCGTGATCTCATCCCGGATCAGGTACAGACGACTGTCTCCGACATTGGCAACGTAAAGCTCGCTGCCGTCAACAACACAGGCAACCATTGTGGTACCCATACCGTATTTGTCCGGATCCTTTTCCGCCTCCCGATAAACCTCGCTGTTGGCAAAGATCATTGCCCGTTTCAGAAGCGAGATAGGATTTCTGACAGTCGAACCACGCACAAAATCCAGAACAACACTAATGGCATAACGGGACGCAAAATCCCCGGCCGCATGCCCTCCCATTCCATCAGCAACGATAAAGAGGTTCGGCAGCGGTCCAATAGAACCCTCCCCGATATAAATGCTGTCCTGGTTATTGCTTCTTTTCCGGCCCTTGTCTGTTCTGCCTGTGGCTTTCATTCCTTCTCACTTCCTGCGTATTTGCGGCGCAGCTGTCCGCAGGCAGCGTCGATATCACTGCCCATACCTTTCCTAATAGTAACATTTATAAGATTTTTTTCAAGTATCTTTTTAAAGTTTTCCTGCGATTCCCTGGTTCCGGGGGCAAGATTTCGCTCAGTTACTGGGTTTACGGGGATCAAATTTACATGAAATTCCCGTCCGCGAAGGAGGTTTGAGAGCTTTTCCGCCTGTTTTTCCGAGTCATTTTCCCCTCGGATCAGGGCATATTCCACCGTAACACGCCTTCCGGTCTTCTCAAAATAGGCCGAGCAGGCATCCAGTGTTTCCCGGATCCCATATTTATTTGCCACCGGCATGGTCCGCCTTCTTTCCTCGTCCGATACGGCATGAAGAGAAAGTGCCAGCGTCACCGGAAGACCCTCACCCGCAAATTGAAGGATGCGTGGAACAATCCCGCAGGTGGAAACCGTGATGCTCCTCACGGAAAGGCCGTATCCCTCCTCATGGGAAATG
This sequence comes from uncultured Lachnospiraceae bacterium, assembly GCA_902773185.1. Taxonomy (GTDB): domain Bacteria; phylum Bacillota; class Clostridia; order Lachnospirales; family Lachnospiraceae; genus Eubacterium_Q. The sequence continues at coordinate 10,464 of CACYDN010000065.1, forward strand.
AGCCGGATGAACCGGATCAGATTATCATAATTCTGCATCGGTTCCCCTGTTCCCATGACAACAATATTGGATACCCTCTCCCCCGTATCCCGGAGAATGCGGTATACCTGACCGGTCATCTCAGCCGCCGAAAGATTCCTGTGGAATCCGCCGATGGCCGAAGCGCAGAATTTGCATCCCATGCCGCATCCGGCCTGAGAGGATATGCAAACCGAATTCCCGTGGTGATAGGGCATCCACACGCTTTCGATCATTTCTCCGTCCCGCATGGCAAAGAGATATTTCTTTGTTCCGTCCTTTTGGGAGGTCTGGCAGGTTTCCTGCCGCATGACAGGCAGAATCTCCGTAAGGGCTTCCCGAAGGTTCTTCGGCAGATTGGTCATTTCATCGGGAGAAACCGCCTGTTTTTGATGAATCCACTGAAAAAGCTGGGCCGCCCGGAAACGGGGATATCCCATTTCGGTCAGCGCCTTCTCCAATTCTTCCGGTAATAATGAAGCCAGATCCTGCATGTTATTCCTTTCTACTTTCTTCCTTCTGCATTACGGAAAAGAAGAATCCGTCACAGGGATCGATCCCCTGCAGAAGCTGTCTTTCCTGCAAAAGCTTATATTCCGGATGCCTTTCCCGAAAGGCTGCCGCCGCTTCCCCGTTTTCCACGGGCAGAATGGTGCAGGTGGAGAAAAGCAGCTTTCCGCCCGGTTTCACATACCGGGCCGCTGTATCCAGTATCTCCGAACTGAGCTTTGCGAGATTCGCCGGATCCTTCGGATCCAGCCGGTATTTGATATCATTCTTCTTTCCGATCACGCCGAGGCCGCTGCATGGAACATCACAGATCACAAGATCCGCAGTCCCGGCAAATTCAGGCACAAACTCTGCCGCATCTCCGGCACGGACTTCAATATCCAGTCCCAGCCTTTCGGCATTTTCTTCTATCTTCTTCAGTTTTTCCGCTGAAATATCCCGGGCTATAACACGGTTTCCGGAAAGCTCCGCGGCATAAGTACTCTTTCCGCCGGGCGCAGCGCATAGATCCAAAACCCGGTCTCCCGGCTTGATTTCCGCCGCCTCTATGGCGAGCATGGAGCTTTCATCCTGCACGGAAAACAGCCCCTCCTTCCAGCCCGGAAGCTCAGCGGGATTCTCTGCATTCATAACCCGGACGGCCTGCTTCGATAAGGCGCCTGCTTCCACTGCAAAACCGTTTTCCAAAAGCAGTTTCAAAGCATCCGCCCCGGATATTTTGGTCCGGTTCACCCGAAGCGAAAGCGGTCTTTCCCGGAACTGGTCTTTAAGGATCATCTCCGCCTTTTCTTTTCCGTATGCCTGCTTCAGCCTCCGGCAGATCCAGTCCGGTGTGGAATATTTCCGTTCCGGCGTTTTATTGATCCATTCCATAAGGGAAATCTCTGCCTGCCCGCTGTTCTTCCACGCGGCAATCTTATGAAGGATTGCATTCACAAAGCCCGTAAGCTTCCCCAGCTTTTTCCGCTTCACCAGCTCGACCGCTTCATTGATCACGGCATAATCCGGCACATGATCCATAAAAATCAGCTGGTAGGCCCCCATCCGAAGGGATTCCCGTATCACAGGATGCAGCTTCTTTACAGGCGTTTTGCTGAAATGATCAACAAGCTGATCCAGGGTGATCCGCCGCTCCGTCACGCCTTCCACCAGCCTTGTAAGAAATGCCCTGTCTTCTTTTTCCAACTTCTCATTCTTTTTTAATTCGGCCTTCAGGATTTCTCCCACATATCCACCGCGTTCTGCGGTCAGCAGAATATCCAGAGCCGTCACTCTTGCCGGGCTGATTTCCATACTTTCCATTCCTTTGTTCGCATTTTTCTAAATTCTTTTGCGTGACATCAGATAACTGCGGATTTTTCTTCCCAATTTATCAGCCGGTTTTTCCGGCACATAATGCAGGATCACCGACAGCACAAGGGAAACCATAAAGGCTGCAGGGAGCATCGTAAGTCCGCCCGGTTCCCACTTCTTTTTCAAAATGGCAATGATCGGGTAATGCACAATATACATGGGATAGCTGATCCGTGACAGCCATACCAGCGGTCGGCATTTTTTCAGAATTCTTCTGCCCGCTTTTCCGTTTATGAGTCCCAAAAGGATCAGGAACCACAGCCCGCCGATCAGAAGATATTTATTGGGAAGAAAGCGTGTATTCCCGGAATGAAACAGACCGCACGTAACAGCCGGTGTTAAAGCAACGATCGTAAAGGCTGCGATGAGAGCCAGACCGTCCCAAAAGGCCCAACACTTTTTCCGGTTTCCTCCGCCTGATATTGCTTTTTCTCCTCTTTTCCCGGTATTTTCCGTAAGATGCGTAACATACCAAAGCAGTATTCCCATCAGAAAAACAGGCAGATACCATTTGAGTGCGATGCTGTTTTCCGGATACTCCGTAAAGGGATAGATCAGAGCAAACGCCGTACCGAAAAGAATGCATATGCCTGCCAAAACAGCTCTGTTCTTCACAAAACGATCCGTCAGAATAACGAGCGGAGCGACGAGGTAAAATACAGCAAGCACGGGGATATACCAGAGGTGCTGCGGCCCCTTCAGAAAGAAAACCGTCTGAAGGATTTCCTTCGCAGAATGCCGGATGTCCTCCCGGTATACCAGAAACGCTCCAACCACCAGGCAGGGAAACAGCCGGAAAAACTTTCCGATATAATATCCGAGGAGCCATCTTCCGTCCAACTTCTCCGGCAAACGCATAAGAAGCAGGTATCCTGCCGACAGCATGAAAAACCACACACCGATCTTTCCAACGCCGTGGGAATACTTTTCGGTAGAAGCATACCTTGCGATCACATGCGCAAAATATACTATGAGAAGCGCAAGACCCCTTAAGGCATCCAGCCATTCTATTCTGTTTTCCGCCTTATTCTGCGCCATCTATATGAGCATTCCTTCTCTTGAATTATGTTAACCAGATCACTCCGGAGTTTTCAGCACCACATAATACTCCGTAATTCCAAGCACCGGGAAATTGTCTACCCAGAGGTTATAGTATTGACTGGTCTTTCGGAGTACCACATAATCACATCTGGCATTGGCCATCACGAGCTTTAAGGTATCTCCGTCCAATGGATACTTTTCACATGGACCCACCTTCTCGGTATAGATGGCACGAAGCGCTCCCCTCCAGTCCTTCCCTTCAATTGCCGTATCCCAATCGACCCCGTTATAGCTGAAATACGGTACCAGAATCGAAACAATAGAACCATCATAAGCTCTTGCTTCCATGTAAAAATCTTTGTCATAAATGACACGCCGCTCTTTGGACGTGTCGCTGTCCGCATCGATAATATCACAGGCCTCCGCCACATCATCTTCTACCTTGAAGATATTATCCACAATTTCCATCCGTTTGTTTCCGCTTCCCCCATGGTACAGTCCTTCGGAGCGGATAGAAATCTGCCATAGCGAATACCCGAAAAAAATCATAAGAAGTCCCCAAAGGATGATTCTTCCCACTTTTGGTGCCTTCCGGTAGATCATGACAGCCATATGGATATAAAGCATCACCACCGGCGCCAGCCAGAACAGCCGGAAATACCGGTCATCAAAATGCAGCTTATTCACCAGAAACCATGCCATCCAGGGATTCACGCAGGTAATCAGAAGCATCAGCGTACTTCCGATATAGAAAAACCTCTCCTTCCATTCGCCGATGATGAGCACCACAATAAGAAGGACGACATAGCCGATCAGGATCAGACGGGTCGCCTTCGGCATAGTGGAGAAAAAAACACGTATTGTCTCCCAAAAGTATTTAGTTCCCGGAAATGCAGCGGGATCAAAATGCATATAAATTCTCCTGTGTCAGTTCATCAGTTCCAAAATGTGATGGAAAGATCCAATATTTCCTTCTTGCCAAGGATATATACGATAAAATACAGTATACCGATCAGCCCCAGGATCAGCACATTCCGTATGAGCGGCTTCCTCTGTCCCTTCTTCGTAAGAAGAAACGGAACAAAAGCGGTGAGAAGGAACGGATAGGAAAACATCATGGAAAGGGAGTAGGTCATAGAGCCCACGAGCGTAATGATTGAACACCCTAGATACCCCTTATTCTCCGGTTCTTCGTGCATCTTCCACATCAGATATATCAGAAGAGGCACCGATACATTGATCACAAAGGATTTTCCCTCGTAAGTACGGAAATAGGTATAAAAGCCCGGCAGAAGCTGGGAACGGACCATAATGTTTTTCAGTGTCCAGCAGACAAAGAACCCGAAAAGTGCATGATCCATCTTCCCTTTTGCCAGAAGCTTGCAGAGCTTCCAGAGAACAATGTTTTGGAAAATAATAAAGATGGCCGTTTCCACCGTCCGAACCTCCACCATGGCATTCATGTGGAAAAGACGGCAGAACACCGCGCTGTGATCCAAAAAGGTACAAAGATATCTGGAATTATCGAACAGGGTCACCGGAAGACCTGTTGCCGGATCATGGAGCATCAGCCGGTTATAGGCCGCACCGTTTGAAACAAAGCCGGTAAACCAGGTCTGGTTATAACCGCCGTAAAGACGGCCATACATTTCGACAAAGGTCATCTGTCCCATCGTAAAAAGAAACACAACGGAAGAAACCAGCTTATGACTCTTCCAATCCCGAAGGAGATTCTTCCACCCCTCCGCCAGGTATTTCCGATGCGTAATATGGATTGTAACCGCTGCGATGAAAAGGAAGATAAGCCATATCCTGCCAATAATATCCACCTTTATATAGAAAAGCTTCAGCGGCAGGACATACAAAAAGAAAATGAACGCGTAAACGAACAGACCGTAGAGGAGTTCGTTTATCGGATCATTTTTCAATCGGAGCAGCCGCGATACGGCTGCTCCGAAAAGGTAATACATATAAAGATATAAGAAGAACGTAACAAAAGCAATTACATACTGATACATATCTTTCTCTTCTTTATGGTGCGTCGTAAGTCAGGAAGTAGCCGGCCAGCTCCGGATAAGCCTTCACAAAACGAGTGATCATAGTTGCACA